>NZ_BAAHXT010000018.1:0-41402 GCF_054657935.1 Spirochaeta dissipatitropha
AAAAATGTATGCAGTAGATTGACTGAAAACGGACACCTGAACATACTGGAGACGAGGACTTGCTTCCTTCAGACAGCTGTCCGTTTTCCGCCGGAATCACTGTCCGAAATCACCGGAGTACACACAAGAGAATATTAAAACCCGGCGGCATAGCCTTCTTTGCCTACATCAATAAGCTAACCGCAATCTATTATTTCACAAAAAATGAAAAAATCATAAATCCTGAACTATTGAAAAAAATCGATCGCGCAGATGGTGTAGTTCCAGAAGGCTTTGATACCTTTTTAGACATAAGCTATTTTACTGATCCACAAGAGATTGAGAATGAAATTCTAGATAATGGGTTGCAACCAATCAAAAATATAGGAACAGATAGTGTTTCATATCTTATACAAGAACAGTTAGAAAAACTGCCGGAAGAATACTGGCACTCATTCATACAGTTTCACCTTCAGCATTGTGAAGATAAAAGCAGCTTTGGAATGAGCATGCATGGGCTGGTTATAGCAAAAAAAGAACAAAGCCAAAGAGGAGTACAAAATAAATGAAAATCATTGAGAGATTTGCAATTGGTATTTTAGTCTTTTTGCTACTAAAACGATAATTAAAGATCAGGTAGATATAGAATTGAGAGGCAGAATATTTAAAGTACCAAGGATTGAATACCATTTAAAATCGAATATAGATAGAAACAGAAATGGAATTGTCAATCAAATTAAAGAATATATGGAAAATACTCAAGGAATGTAATGGAGCTTCAATGAAAATCTTATTTATTTTAATGACAGTGTTACAACTATTCACTGTCACTGCTGGCGATAAATTTTCCAGTGTTGCACAAAATCCGAGTGAAGCAATCTATTTAGGTGTACTCGGTAATTCTCATAAAATTGAGCTGAACAGTAAAGTAGAAGCTGATTTATCCAGGCGAAATGGGAAAGTCTTATTAATTGATAATAGGACCGGCAGTTCAGTTATGATCACATTCTTTTTCAGGAACTACAATGCGGAACAAGTAGAATATGAGTTTATTACTACTAACGATGAACTGCATTATTTTGTCATAGAAAGCTCAGACACCACATTCAATGCATCAATCATTCATGGTGTGGTAGAAGAACGCGCAGATCGCTATGTATATAACGAAGGATTTATTTACCAATGCACTGATCAGACAACCTTACAAGCGCAAGAAGGTACAATGGTCGCAAAAGCTGGTATGATCATTTCTAATCCTATTGAAGTCGCTACTAAAATATTAGTTGAATTTAGTTCCCAGGATAGTAAATTCAATGACGCAGTTCTGGACAACTACTATAATGCTGATACTTCATTCCAGATGCTCAATGAATACCAAAAACCTTTAAGATATTTTTACTTCGAGATTTCTGCCTGGAATTAATTCCAAGGAGATGACATGCGCGTTCTCAGGCATTTTACTTCGATTTTATGTTGATTTGAATTGGATGATAAATGAAAACAATAATCGCAATCGGTGGAGGAAGTTTCGGTAGGGATGATGAATTCTATGAAACAGAATTAATTGATCAAAAAATAATTGACTTAACCGGGAAAGAAGCCCCGCAGGTCTTGTTTATTCCTACTGCCTCTAACGATGCCCCCGGATACATTGAACTTTTTATGAGAAACTTCGGTGGTATTCACAATTGCACAGTAGATGTACTACGCATTTATGGAAATGCTGATACGAATATTGAGTACAGGAGAAAAATCCAGGATGCCGATGCAATATACGTAGGTGGTGGTAATACCATGTCAATGATGAAGATTTGGCAGGAATTAAAGATTGACATCATGCTGAAGGAAGCATATCAGAAGGGTACAATAATAAGCGGACTGAGCGCAGGCGCAATTTGCTGGTTCAAGAATCTTCTTTCAGATTATCGTAAACTCGACATTCCAGATGCACCTTTTTCATTCCTTCCTGGTCTGAATTTTGAGCCCCTCACAATTTGCCCACATTACAATACTGAAATTGAACGTCGTCAAGAATTCAAAAAAGCCCTTCGAGATACTGAACTAATTGGGTTCGGAATAGATGATAATGCAGCAATGATTCTCCAGGATGGAAACATTTCTATGATTCAATCAAAAAGTTCTTCGCAGGTATGGATGTGTTTCTGGAAAAATGGTCGATATTGGGAAACACCTTTGGAAGATAACGAAAAAATTGGAACTTTTGAACTGGACTATATTAAACTGTTATTTTGATGAAGGATACCGCCAAGCAATGGGTTTGGCAGCACAGACACCATCGAGGACAAATTTATATTCAAACATAGAAAAGAGGATAAATGAAACACAAAGAAAAAGTTCAACACATGATCAACCATCTAGAATCTAATGGAATAAAACCATTTACAGCAGCGCCTCCACTTTATCGGCTTGCTTGGAAATCAGGCTGGAATATACGCCCCCCTTTTTTCCAGAGTTTTATTTCGATTATTGTTTTTACCGGATTATGTGTTGGTGTACTATTTGGTATTATCCAGTTGCTGTTACAGTCGTATTCAGGAACTGAACTAATTATAAACTCATTTCAATTCGGGCTGATATTTGGTTTTGGGATGGCACTATATTATCGCTTCAAGGCTCGTAAACTTAAACTTCCGGAATGGTGTAATTATCCGGAAACAGAGCAAGATGACTGATTAATTATCCCATGAACAGTAGAATGAACTACCCAGTATTTATACCTGAATTCCATACGTATGAAGGACGAATCAACGCCGGGCACTGTTTTTGTGCAGCAGACGTTAATTCCAGTTATATACTCACTTGTTTGCATTTATTTGGACCGGCCGGTGGTTTAAGAACGCCTATAAGGCCTGAGGATCTTCCGTCTTCGGTATATAAATACATAATTCACGATCCTGAAACAGATCATATTATTGGAACAGGATCTACTCCTTATTCATTGATTAATACTTTCCCACTAAATCCACACGCAAGCGAACTGGATGCATCTGGCGATATTGCTATTCTTCCGGTACCAGAAGAATCAGATTTAAAACCGATGATCATTGCACAAGACGCCGTAAAGCCGGGAGAGGAAGTCAGAATACTGGGTATTGATCGATATAATATAGAATCTGTATCAATAAAACAGTTTCCTTGCATAGTTTTAGATGTAAATATGAAATACCTGATTCTACAACCTAAAAAGCGGATAGATATCCCGGGACTTAGCGGTGCACCGATTATTGATATTCAAGATAAGGTGATTGGCATGATTGTTGGTGGATTTCGGGATACATCGGGCAAAAACAGAATAATAGGAAACCCCGCCATGGCCATATTGAAATATTTACCTTAATATGACCAGGAAAAGAGATAAGCTGCTTACGCTGGAGGAGAACTCAACAAATGCTGAAACCAGATCAACTTAGAAAAGGTGATACAGTAGCAGTGGTATCACCATCATGGGGTGGAGCCGCAATATTTCCAGATGTATATAAAAACGGGATCGACTATCTCACTACATATTTAGGGTTGAAAGTCAAAGAATTTAAAACAGTCCAAATGGATCCTGAAGAAGTATATAATAATCCTGAAATCAGGGCAGAAGATATAAATGACGCATTTAGAGACCCAGAAGTAAAAGCTATTATAACTACAATAGGAGGCAGTGATTCTATTCGAATTCTAGAATTTCTGGATTTAGAGATTATTAAAAGCAATCCAAAAATAATTATGGGTTATTCAGATGCTACAACTTTTCTTTGCTACCTGAATATGCATGGATTAGTAACTTTTTATGGAAATTCAATTATGGCCGGTTTTTCTTATCTACTGAATTTTCCTGAAGCTCAGGAAGAATATGAAAAGGTTCTCTTCTCAAATAGTCATTATGAGATTAAGCCTTTTACCAGGTGGTCTGAAAAGTATGAACCATGGGGTGATAAAAACACTGTAGGTAAAGTTGTAGAAATATTCAGCGACGATATTGGATTCAGATGGTTACAGAAAAGCCATAAAACAACAGCAAAACTATTTGGTGGATGTATTGAAGTACTAACTATGATGAATGGAACATTTGCATGGCCCAAAATAGATTTCTGGAATGACAAATATTTGCTTATTGAAACATCCGAAGATAAACCAGGCCCGGAAGAAGTCGGCTTTATATTAAGAAACTTTGGGATTCAAGGGATCTTACACAACATCAAAGGGATTCTTGTTGCTAAACCAAAAGATTATAGCACAGAAGAAAAACAGCAGTTAGACGAAATGATTATAAGAATTGTTTCAGGAGAGTTTAAATGCAGAGATTTAAATATAATAAGTAATATCGAGTTTGGTCACACCGATCCTCGGCACATTATGCCCTTGGGAATTAACATGGAAATTGACCCTATGCTAGAAAAACTTTCTTTTGTTGAGCCCTTGTTCAATTAGTGCGAAATAATAAATGTAATTGACTACCCTTTTTTACATCTACCATAAAAATAAAGGAGTGATAGATGAAAATAATTCTTCCGTTCTTTGTAGCTTATTTCGGATCTAAAATAATTTTCAGTATATTTGATTTCTCGTATTCCTTATTCAATGATCCATTTGATTTATTCAGTTTTCTTGTTGATATTTTGGTTTTCGGTATACTATATCTGGTAAGTTTCTATGCGATTGAAATATTTAATAAGAAAACCCACAGTGAAGATTAAAGAAATTAAAGCGACTGCAACAGAATACAGGCAACATTTCTACCGGAGAATCTACAGTCAAAAGGTTGTTGGAGAAAGCTGGATATACACAGAGAAAATACTGAAAGATTTACCTGACTGGTTTGGAGATGAAGCGGCTCTCCAGGATTATATCAGGGATGTGAAGCCCCTTCATAACTTGAAGGGGCTTTTTTATTATGGAATATTCTACAATTTTCTACCTGTCTTCTGTTTCTAGAGGTAATAGATTTGCACGGGCAATTTCAACCGACCTGAGCAGATCTCTCAGCTTTCTACTGAGCTGAAACCCATCTATTATGGTCTGATCTACAATAGGTTTGATTGCGGTAATACTTCTGACAGTTAGTTCGTCTGCGAAATAGATTTCTATCTCCTTCACATCAGATACGTACTGTACAAGCTCGCCTTCAATACCACCACTGGATTCTGCAATGTTTGCATAGAGCAGGCTTAATTCCGTGCGATGCTGTTCATTGAGTTCCCGAATCTGACGGTTTTCAAAGGTATCTCCCTGTTTTCTCCATTCAGCAAAGTACTCACGTCCCTGAGTTTCCATTTTTCTCGACCGGGAAATAAACCGATCAGACGCAGAGTCCAGTGATTCTATCCCGTCAGTAAACACTTCAAAAGAAACATTCAGGTCATCCTGAAGCGGATTAACAATAGATGCCAGTACTGAGTTCGTTATTGATACTTCAAACAGCAGTAGTTTAATGTCTTCTTCAACCTGTACCATAGTGACAACTGCGGCTTTATTTCGGTCCGTTCCGGAGGTTGTAGTACAGCCTGCAATCAGAACCAGGCCCAGTAATGCAGCAATTGCTGCGAAGGCACTTTGTTTCATGCTCTTCATTTCGATAGGTCTTTTCATATTAATCTCCCTATGTAGGAAATTATTGTATTCAGACAGGCAGGTCTGTTCGGTATCCCACATAAGGGATTACTGAATTATTATATAATTATCGGTAATACACTTCGCCTGATGCATTAGCATCAAACTCGATGTAAGTATGATCCAGACTTCCGTCATATACGTATATCCCATAGTTTGAACTGTGCCGTATTTCGCTGTTGCTTATGCTCAAATCTGCGCTGGAAATACTTCGTCCAAGGGTTATATTGGCCCCACTGGAAGAATTCCAACCCGAGAAATCCGGGGTATTACCACCGTATTCGATTACTGCGTGTTCAATGCTGTTATCGGGACGGTCTGAATCAATATAATGTAGTCCCGCCCAATACCCGGGAATCTGTTCCACTGCGGTTAACAGCACCTGATTTTCTTCAGTACCTTCAATTCGCAGGCCGCCACCATGTGTTACCTGAATGGATGATCCGGAATCAAACTCCATTGTCACCCCATCAGCTATGGTGAGTACTGCATTTCGGACATTGATGTCGGCATTTTCAACCCGATATGGAACACCTGGATCAACAAGGGTCATGTCGTTTGATATGCTGTCGTTATCTCCAAAGATGCGCACTGCATCAGTATTGTTACCGGTGAGATCCGAACCTGCTCCAATTGATGCCGCGGCTGGTGGATTTCCACGCAGCGTTACCGGATAGGATTCACTGCCTATAATTTTATTGGAGTCAAAATCTGCTATCTCACTCCCACGCTGAACATAGAGTCCATGACCGCCTGTATTTTGGATAGTTGTGTTGGTTATTGAAGCACTGGCATCCACACTGGTGCCGGTAACACGATATTCGCCTATCTGGACTGCAAAGAAATCTCCACCGGCGAATTCTATCTGTGCGTGATCAATGCTGTTGCGTGGATCCTCACTGCTGCGAAACCAGATTCCATCCCACCAGCCTACTGTATTCTCGGTTCCTGTGAGCAGTATTGGCTCTTCTGCTGTTCCTTCCGCAATTAGTGTTCCCGACTCACGGATTTCAAGCTGGGTTCCCTGCTCGAATGACACTCTGGTACCAGGCTCAATCTCCAGTACTGCATGTAATTCAATATCATCGGTAACGATAAATTGATTCTCCGAGCTCCATACAAGGTCTGAATCAATGCGTCCTGACACCTCGACCGTAGAGGCCAGCTCCTCCGCCAGCCCTTCAAGAAATGCATCACAACCGGATATAACTGCAGCTGTCGCGATTGCGGTCAGAATATAAAAAAATGTTTTTGCAAGTTTCATTTAGCACTCTCCTCTTCTATAAAATATTTCTTGCACTAATTAAAACCTAACGCAATATTTTTTATAGACAAGGTTCTGTACTAAATTTATCAACTATTCTACATAACGCAGCTGCACGGTCTCGATTGGACGTCCCTGTACGATCACATTTCCAACTACTACCAGGCGGTCGTGATGCTGTACCAGGGAACGTTTCTTCAGAAGTGCAATTGCCTGGGTGACCATCTGTTCTGGATCCGATGAATATTCAAGAAAGAACGGGTGTACTCCCCAGCACATCAGCAGGTCACGCAGGGTTTTCTGTTGATCGGTAAAAGCAAAGACAGGTGCGGTTCCAGGTCGCATGGCTGCCAGACTGCGGGCCAGATAGCCACGGCGGGTGAACACAATCAGTCCGGCACTCGATAAGCCTTCAGCCATTACCTTGGCTGACTGCAGCATTTTATCCTTGTCATGTTCCGCGACGCGCATATCAGCGAAGCCTGCTCCGCCTGAGCGCTCGATCCTGCGGGCTATTGTGTCCATTACCTCGATACATGCCAAGGGATACCGCCCGACCGTAGTTTCACCTGACAACATTATAGCATCGGCCTGCTCGTACACGGCATTTGCTACATCGGTAACTTCTGCCCGGGTCGGCATTGGATTCTCAATCATTGATTCCAGCATATGGGTAGCAATAATTACAGGCGTGCCGGTTGCCAGACAGTGCTTTACAGCTCTGCGCTGTATAATAGGTAACTCTTCAAACGGGCATTCTATGCCTAAATCACCACGGGCAACCATCAGAACATCGCAGCGCGCAATTATGCTGTCCAGATTGCGAATTGCCTGCTGATCCTCAATTTTCGCGATGATCAAGGCTTCAGAGCCATGCATCTTGAGATAATCACGGAGTAAATCGATGTCATTCTCTTCCCTGACAAAGGATTGCGCGTAACAATCCACACCAGCCTCTATACCTGCCAGGATATCGGACTTGTCCTTTTCGGTAAGAGGCGGAAGGTTGACCCGGATACCGGGCAGATTTATATGCCGCTTGCTACCCATGGTACCCTGAGTCAGCACACGGCAGCGGATTCGTGACTGATTCTTTTCCAGGACCTCCAGACGGATCAATCCGTTGTCCACCAGCACGGTGTCACCAACGTGAATGTCATCCACTATTGCCTTGTAATTAACATCGACACTGTGAACTTCTTCGTCACTGGATTCACTACCATCCGGACGTACGGTAAAATCAAAAATCTGACCGACCTGCAGTTCAATCGGACTGTTTACCGTACCGGTCCTTATTTCCGGTCCTTTGATATCCATCATTATAGCGACCTCACGGCCAACATCTGCAGCTGCCTGGCGTATATGTCCGCATGTCTTTCTGACCCAGTCATGTGTAGCATGTGCCATATTAAGGCGGAATATATCGGTTCCACGCTCAATCAGCTGAACAAGCATTTCATACGACTCGCTCACTGGTCCCAGGGTAGCGATTATTTTGGTTCGTCGTTCGCGTAATTCCATTTTATATTCCCCCGTATAAAAGCCTAATTCGACAAATCAAGTTCTGTCAACAAAACATTCGGTCCTGAGCCGTTTTTTCTGATAAAATTGGTAATGATCTCCTCTCTACTGACATCATGACAGTCCTATGGTAAAATTGCTGTATGAACTATCGAAATCTTGGAAGTACTGGAATGAGTATTTCGGAAATCAGTCTGGGAACCTGGCAGGTCGGCGGAAAATGGGGCAGCGGATTCGACGACAGCCATGCCGACCGTATTCTGAATGAAGCCGTAGACGCAGGAATCAATTTCATCGATACCGCAGATGTCTATGAAGGCGGAAAGAGTGAAGCTGCAGTAGGCAGACTGATTCGTAAGCGTTCAGAACAGGTATTCATTGCAAGCAAATGCGGCCGCTACCTGAATCCGCATACCTCCGGGCAGTACACACCGAAAGCACTGCGTAACTTTGTGGAAGACAGTCTCCGCAATACAGGCCTTGATCGGCTTGATCTGATCCAGCTCCACTGCCCTCCCACACCAGTATACCATCGTCCGGAAGTTTTCAGGCTCTTTGAGGATCTTCGGAGCGAGGGTAAAATTGCCCACCTTGGAGTTAGTGTCGAAAAAATTGAGGAAGCCAAAACAGCTCTTCAGTACTCAAACGTGGAAAGCGTACAGATTATTATAAACATGTTCCGCCAGCGTCCGCTTGAGGAGTTCCTGCCGCTCTGTGACAGCATGAAACGCGGAGTAATTGTGCGCGTACCTTTGGCCTCAGGATTACTCACCGGTAAATTCTCTCACGACAGCAAATTCGATCCCCAGGACCACCGTAACTTCAACAGAAATGGTGAAGCATTTGATAAAGGCGAGACTTTTTCAGGGGTGGACTACGAAACCGGAATCGAAGCAGTCAGGATTCTGAAAAGTGGACTCTCCGATGAATATCCCCTGGCAGCATACGCATTGAAATGGCTTCTCATGCAAAAGGGTGTATCTACAATAATTCCTGGAGCCAGTACACCTGAGCAGCTGAAAGCGAATATTGACGCTGCCAACATGCCGGAGCTGAATTCTGAACAACTCAAACTGATCAGCGATGTATATGCCAGCCGTATAAAGCCACTGGTACATCATCTTTGGTAAAGATACGCTTTCCATTTAACTGTATCTGGAGATATTTCAACTACTGAAAAAAAATATATCTCCAGGGGTACCATCGGCATATTCAGTACGCGGGTATGCCCTTTTCAGCTCGTACATTCCAGCTGTGAATTCATGAATGACATGTTTCCAGAAGTGTACCGAAGGAATATTGGATGGATGAAGCTTCAGCTGCCACTTCCCCGAATGTATCTCGAGAATTCTGAATACAGCTTTTTTACCTATACCACAGCGGCGGTATTTGGGCAGAATACAAAATTCCGCCAATTGAAAGTCGGTCGGCTGGTCATCAACCTCAGGAAGATCATTCACCATTGCAAATCCAGCGAGGTTTCTATCGACAAAAATAAAATAAGCCCAGCGTTTACTCTCTGTCCAGTAATAATCGAGATAGTCATAACCAAAAAGACCGAGCATGTTTACATCCCGTTTGTCCCATTGAGAAAACTCGTAATCATATTTTTCCAGCAAATTCTTCAGAACTTCCTTTTCGTCCCGACTCACCTGCTTCAGTTCAATATCCATTCTGTCCTGCCTTGTATATGTCGATAATCCTCATATTATACTCTGGAATGGCAAATCCTTTATTCAGCTATAGTGTTTATGGTTCTATAGAGGATGCAGCTGTAATAGCATAAACGATCTGTTGCTCAAATAATGCAATATGTCTTTTGTAATCAGTATTTGCTGTGCCTTCCTGAAGAGCAGTTTCAAACTCATCTGCTGCTGTTGCTAAATCGGTAGCTTCAAGTGTTGCAGCTACCCCTCTGACACTGTGTGCCAGATGAATGGCCTCATGATAGAATCCAGCTTGCAGATAACCCCGCATTCTCTCTCCAGCGTCGGAATAACGCCTGGCAAAACTGATGAGCGAACGCTTGAGAAGTACAGCGTTTCCATCATATCTGGTTAATGCAGCCTGGATATTGAATGGAGGCAATTCCTCGGGAAGCACCAAGGCATGCTCTGATTCATCACTGGAACCATTCGTTACCGGAGAAAGCCAGCTGGATAATGTAGCCCCGAGTTTTTTAGGATCAATGGGTTTAAAGAGGTAGCCGTTCATACCTGACTCCCGGCTTTTTTCAATATGCTCAGGC
This sequence comes from Spirochaeta dissipatitropha, assembly GCF_054657935.1. Taxonomy (NCBI): domain Bacteria; kingdom Pseudomonadati; phylum Spirochaetota; class Spirochaetia; order Spirochaetales; family Spirochaetaceae; genus Spirochaeta; species Spirochaeta dissipatitropha. The sequence goes on from NZ_BAAHXT010000018.1 coordinate 10,632, forward strand.
ATGGAATACGCCGTCATAGCAATTATGGGAAGCGTATCGAAGCGCTTGTCACAGCGTATCTGTCTGGTTGCCGTAAAACCATCGATACCATGCATTTGAATATCCATTAGAACAAGATCATATTGCCTGCTGTGTACAAGCTTAATAGCCGCATGACCATTCTCGACATGATCCACGGATATACCGAGATTCTGCAGCAGCTCAATAGCAAGCTCACTGTTTATTGGGTTATCCTCCACCAGCAGAACGTGCTTTCCTAACAGTCCCCTGCTGTTTTTGATCTGTGCCTGAGGAGATTGACCGACGGCTTTACTGGTCTTAAAGGGAATGTCACAGTGAAAAATACTACCATGTCCAGGCATACTCTCTACATCAATAGAGCCCCCCATTAACTCAGCAAGCTGCTTGCTGATTGCGAGACCCAGCCCTGTTCCTCCATATTTCCGTGAGATAGAGCTGTCGGCCTGGGTAAACGAAGAAAACAGGTTTGATATATTCTCATCAGAAATGCCGATACCAGTGTCCTTTACAGAAAAGCGTAGTATTACGGCACCGGAGTCTTTAAGAGATATGTCACTGACACGAGAGACCATAACCTCTACCCGCCCCTTATCGGTAAACTTAACAGCATTGTTGCCAAGGTTTATCAATATCTGGCCAAGCCGGAGAGGGTCTCAAAATACATATTCCGGTACTCCAGGCTCAACTGTAATCTGCATTTGAAGTCCTTTGCTTTCAGCAAAAACTTCGACAATGTCTCTGAATTCCGACAAAACCTGTGCAATTGAAAAGCGCACAAACTCAAGTTCGAGCATTGCTGCTTCAATTTTGCTGAAATCCAGAATATCGTTGATGATTGACAGCAGACTATGTGCAGCACTGTGTATTTTGGTGATATAGTTCAATTGTTTGGGTTTTAAACCACTCTGCTTTGCAAGATGAGACATGCCAATGATTGCATTCATTGGTGTTCTGAGCTCATGACTCATATTTGCCAGAAAATCCGACTTTGCCTGGCTGGCAGACTCAGCCTCCTGACGCAAAATTTCGGCGTTCTTCATTTCTTCACTCAATCGTAATTGAGTCCGGGCATACTCGGTGTTAATCTCAAACATCTTTTTCTGATTAATATCATTAATTGCTGTTATGCGGATTGTAGTAGTAAGAAGTTTTTCATACTCTCGTACCATACGGCTGAAGTCAATCGATGGATCGGCTTCTTCTGGATTATCTAATACATTCCTGGCTCTATGAAGCAGATCGAGTTCATTTTTATAGACCTGAGCGTCATTTTGATTGTTCATGATCTAACATCCCATGAAATTATACTTTAATTTCATGCATTGAGCAAATATATTTATTTTTCATCAATATCCTGTAAATTGATTACAAGCAAGTAGACGATCACTTGTCCTGAGCTGGTATACATAATCAGGATAATCAATACATTTACGGCTGGGAAGCATGCAATTGATATGATATGATAGTAAGCATCAATGGAGATTGATTGTGGATAAAGTAATAATAGAGAAAACCAGCTCGAGTCCTGAAGCAGTTCTGGATCCTGATCAAGGTACAGCATTACTGAAGGGACATTCGTTCCCGGAAAACACTTTTAGTTTTTACAAACCAATTATTGATTGGATAAGTTCCTTTCTCAAAGATTACGAACTGCCTTTTGTCCTGAGATGCGAACTTCTGTATTTCAACACCAGTACCGCTAAATTACTGTTCAACCTCTTTGAGCTGCTTGAAAAATCGAAAATTTCAGGCAGAGATGTTAAAATCCAGTGGTTCTATCATCCAGAAAATGATGTCGCCCTTCAGTGCGGACAGGAATTCAGTGAGGATATACACTCGGTTCCCTTCGAAATACTTGAAAATACTGATCTGGAAAACTAAACTAATATAGTAATATATACTTTTTTCCAGGGGTGTTATATGAAAGCATTCGAACGCCTTGTTTCATTTCTCGACCGTCATGGTTCTCTTGTCCTTATTCTTACCCTTTTTCTTATGATTGCTTCAGCAGTCGGAATCCATCAGGTACATATAAATACTGATTTCACTGTTTTCATGCCGAGTCAGTCTGCTCAATTGCCTCTTGTTCAGAAAATGGGAATGCTTTTCGGGGATTCAAATCAACTTTTATTCCTGGTACAGACTGACGGTTCCCCTGAAGATCTTGAGATGCTCAATGGGATTTCCCGGGATCTCTCCTCTATTCCCGGTATTCAGTCTGCACAGTTTCCCATTCCTCCCGGTCTGCTGCAGTCTCAACAGGGCCAGGAGCTGTCTCCGGAAGAATTCAGTCAAGGTCTCAGACTGCTGGAGAGCATAAGCGGGCAGAGTCCCTTGGCTGCGAGAACAGAAGGCGGCTACTGGGTGACAATCCGTATTTCACTGGATGAGCAGTCAGAATCACCTGGACAGGTAATTGCAGATATCGAAACACGTGCTGATTCACTCAGCCGTGACTATCTGTTGTCCGGTGAGCCCTACCTACAGGGAAAGGTATATCATTACGTTCAGTCATTGCTTATTTTCCTGCCGCCTGCAGCCATTCTGCTTTTACTCCTGGTATTCCGCCTGCGTATAGGAAGCACCAAGGCTACGTTACTGAGTATGATCCCGGCAGTTTTAGGCGGTCTGTTTACACTTGGAACCATAAGCTGGATCAGCGGCAGTATTTCCATAATTTCTGTTTTGGTTCCGGTTTTTATTATTGTATTGGGCAGTGCCGATGGTCTGCATGTTACCAGCCATGTTATGGACCGCCTGGCCGAAGGAGTCAGCAATTCACGCGCTGTTGCATCTACTCTCGAGGCTGTTGGAATCCCGATCATTATGACTTCACTGACTACCATGGCGGGCTTTCTGTCGCTCATGCTTATAGACAGTCCTGCAATCCGCGAGATGGGCATAGCCGCAGCCTGGGGTATTGCCCTGGCAGGTCTCGCAACCTGGATTGTGCTTCCGGTATTTCTGCTGAAACTCAAGCCGCTCCGACGAAAAGGTGGTTCATCCAGAAATATAGTACTTGAGTACCTGAGAGTAATTCAGGGAAAACCTGCTATTGTTATTACCCTAATCCTGTTCGCAGTATCTATCCCGGGCATATTTCTGGTGCGTGCAGACTTCTCGATGCTGTCCATGTACAAGCAGAATACCGATGTCAGGCAGAGTATTGAAAAAACCAGCGAGATCCTGGGCGGTGCTATTCCTGTAAGCTTACTCTTTGAAACAGACAGTGTTTTCGATTCAGCTGCCGCAGAGGCAGTAACAGATTTCCAGCAACGGATTGCCCGCTCCGGTATTACAAATAACAGTATTTCCCTGTATCAAGCCTTATCCGCCATGGCGTCTATGATGAATGACCGTCCCGGTGAGCCTGGTCAGGCAGGCCTGCCTGAGGGTTCAGCTGCACAATCCATGCTTCTGGCCGCCATAGAAAACTTTCACCCTGAACTTATTGACTCATTCTATTCTCCCGAAGGGTATGGTCGGGCTTTTTTCTTTCTCCCGGATCTGACCAACGAGACGCTGGATGGATTTCTGGCAACTGCTTCCGAGGTCAGCCGTGAACATGGTATAGTTCTGGAACCAGTGAGTACGGTCTTCGCCATGAAAGAGATGAATGACCGGATTATCCATCAGCAGTTCTATTCACTTGTTCTGGCGCTTGTTCTGGTAATCGTTCTCTCCAGCCTGACCCAGAAAAGCCTGAAACTCGGGCTGCTTTCCGGCCTGCCGATCAGCCTGACCCTGGTTTCTCTGTTTGGTTTCATGGGGTTTGCCGGGCTGGAGTTAAGTATTGTATCCGGTATTATGACCGGTCTTACCGTAGGTGTAGGTGTGGATTACGCTATTCACTATATCTCCCTGTACCGTTATGCGAAAGACAGAGCCGGTGAAGACAGCAGTCAAAGTAATCCTGCTGGTCAGGCACTGGATTATGTTGCCAGTCCAATTCTCGCAAATGCAATCGGACTGGCAATCGGCTTCAGTGCGATGAATCTCAGTCCATTCAGGATCCACGTCATACTTAGCTTGCTCATGTGGGTAACCATGGTACTCAGTGCTTTTTTTTCCCTGAGCTTACTGCCTACCTTACTTGGCATAAAGAAGAAACACGTAAATAGTGTCTCCTGATACGCGTGCTGACTCAACGGATTTCTATACAGACCATACGACTGGCAACCTGCAGCCCATCGGCATGAATTACCAGTCCGCCGACCAGATACCTGCCGATGAGATCATCAAAATTTGATCTGCCTGTCAAATCAATAAGAATTGATCTCAGTCCATCTCCCATCGGATCCATCGCATCGCGTGGACTGGTATGAGAATGTATAAGCCGTATATTCTGCACGCCTACGTTGCGTCCCGTGGAAGTCATTTCCGTCACTGTCCAGTTATCGACCCAGGGATCATCGAAGTAGCCTGAGTCGAAATTATCTGCAACTCCATAAAGACTTTTCAGATCTTCCTGTACTGTGGTGTAATAGAAGTAGTATTCCAGCCCGGATGGGTGTTCACGGAATTGAGGTTGTAATGCTATCTGCCCACTAATAAGTGTATGACCCCGGTCAGTCTGTACAAAATCTGGATCCCCGGCGCCGGTGTCAGATAATAGCCCGACCCCTCCCCTGGGTGCAGCCTCGAGTACAATCTCACTGCCTGCAGCTGAATCACCGTCGATCAATGGGAACGCCCTGAAGCGCGTAAGATTCGCAAAGGTCTGCCAACCCTCCCAGTAGGACGGGTCAGGGACATCGCGTATGAAAGCCTTGTAGTTTCGTATACCTCCTGCGCTGAGTTCTACTTCAAGCAGCCTTCCATGTACTTCAATTGCAACAGCAGTATAATCATAAGAAGTGTCAAGTTCAGAAGGTCTCAGTTCATGAGTGAAATCAGCGGCATCTGTGCGCACTGTTATTGTCAGCTTATCGGCACCCAGACCCCATAACCATGTCCGGGAGTCCGGGCTGCCGTATACATTGAAAAGCCGGTTTTCTATATCTACCCGGATAATCCGTTCTGCAAGGAGGATATCTCCTGTGTAGGGTGTCGGGCAGCTTCCCAGAAGGACCGTGAGTAAAGCTGTACAGATCAGTATTGAAGCAGTTTTCATTATTCCCACTCCTGTTTACCTGGTTCATCTGGAATGGTATAAGATACCGTCCCGGACTTGTTGGAATCAGTATTGTAGAAATCATTCAGATCATCAACTGTCAAAAGGACATCACCCTGAATCAACCTATACTGCATACCGGTGGAAAAACCATGAAAGCCATTGTTCACCACACGTCGGACACGGCCATTTGCACCAAGATAGATTCCGTAGCTGCTGCCGCTTGCAGAAAAATTATTCCATCGAAGATAATAGTTTGTTCCGTAGGCAGAATAGAGTGCATGTGCTGTGCCTGAAGCACTGCCGGCATCTATTGAATTGTAACGAAGCGTGGATTTTCCGTTGTTAATGAAGTAGATACCATAGGTTTCACCTCCAATGCCCGGAGCAAGCCCGCCGGATATCTGGTTACCTACAAACAATGGCTGGTTTTCCCAGTCAATATACAGTGCATGACTTCGGGATCCGCTGCCACCTGCGTTGCCGCTGGTAATGGTATTCCGAAAGAAAACCGGATCGGTATCATATAAGCGGACGGTATAGACCCGTGAGTACGGGGCGCTTGTATTACCCCCTCGGATATCATTGTATTCGAGCACAGTCTTTCGGTTACTGATTTGACTGCGGCCGGTCACGAAAATAGTTCTACTGTATTCCGGGGCGTTGCCGCCCTGCAGCAGATTATGCCGCAGCAGCGGCGCTGCCTGCTGAATCCGTACAGCCTCGGTTTCACCACTGGAATTAATGGTATTGTACTGCAGTACCGGGCTGGCACCGGGCCGAATGTCTACAACGGGACTCGTTCCGTCTGTGCTCCGTTGAATCGTCAGTCCTTCAATGGTTATACCGTCTCCCGACTCGATACTCAAGCTCTTTTCTCCATTACTGAACTCGAGAACACTCCTGAAGTCAAGCTCTATCCGGTCATTCGGACTACGGTATTTTCGGTCTTCCGGTTCTTGCGGATTCGTGGTATACTTATACCCCCCATAAAGTGAGACCCCTGCTGGAACAGAAACATCATAATTCAGGGAGTGTGTTCCATTGAGAATTATGACGCCTTCCTTGTCGGCATCCAAGGTTACAGCATTAACGGCATCCTGCAGATTAGCATGTGGATCCGGGAAGAATACCCATGGATTCAGAAAGATAGCCTGGATATGCGTATGTGCGGTAACAAATACCTCAGTCACAGCTGCAAGCGAATCCTGGAAAACAGGATCATTTTTCGGGCTGCCAATTACCTGCCATCCTGAAAACTTACGCAGGAAAGCAGCTTCTGCCGCAAGCTGTAGACGGCCGTCAACTGTTGTTATTACAGCTTCATGCTCAGCTCCGGTTTGATTCACGCTAACAGGTGCCAGGATTTCTCCATCTTCACTTCCTATGGATAGCCTGACTTCCCACACACCGGTGCCGTTCATGAGAATATAGCTGGTCGAACCATCAACAGAAACAGCAGCTAGCCCGCTATGATCACCGTTCCGTTGGGGATAGAAGCCTATATACACGGTTCGAATCTCTCCGGATGGAATCTGTAAGGGGAAGTCGGGTGCCTTTCTGTTCAGAAAATCAAAGCCTTCGCCTGCAATTGCCAGTGAAGTCAGGCTCAGTGTCCTGTTTCCGCTGTTCTTGATCCGCAGGGGAATAACTGCTTCACCACCGACCAATAATTCACCGAAGATTATTTCGCCACGCACTCCCCCACGTATCGATCTATATTCGACAAAGTCAGGAAATACCAGACGCCCATCCGCATCCTGCAGAGGCAGTCCGCAGCCAGCAAGAGCAAGAAAAAGTGTCGCCAAGGGAATTACAAATCGTCTCTTCAACCTATCTCTACGCATTATCGGCACCTCCATTTTTAGCAGGGACTCTCCGTGAGACATGTATTCCGAATGCATTGAGCGGGTACAACAGAAAACCAAAGGCTGCCAGAGGAAGCAGAAATCCTATAGGCGCCCATACAGGATGCATACCCAGGAGATTGTACAAGGCATGCAGAGCAACTGCAGAGAGAAAGAAGCCAATAATCAATTGAATGGACATATACCCATAGTTCAGCAAATACTGAAGCCCGAGTCCGATTAAAGCGGATGCTGATCCATGCATGAGACAGGCAGTGAGACTGCGTAGCAGTATAAACAACACAGGGTTGGATCCGTCTGCGTATAGCAGCGACAGATACACATAATTCTCCAGAATTGAAAACCCGATGCCAGAGGCCATTGCATAGCGTGGTAAACTATAGCGCAGGCTGCGGTTCACCTTCGGGAACAGAATAAACAGGGGAAGAATCTTGATAAATTCCTCCATACCCGGGATTATATATACCAGCTGGATTTCCAGCGAAATCGTACTGTACCGTGCGAGTAAATCTGTCATCGTATACACCGTCAGTGCTGCAGTCAGTCCCCATGCAAATAGAAGAATCAGGGATCGGCTTTCTCCTTTGGTCACCAGTATCAAAAAAAGCAGAGGCAGTATAAAACTGAAATATACCGCATTAATCATGCTCGACTCCTTTACATCTTCCTAGTCCGATCAGAAAAACCAGGGGAGCAATGATCAAGGGAAGAGATTCAAGTACCCCAAGAACTGCAGTCTCAGGTACAAAAGCCAGCAAGAGCAGAACCTCCGCCATGAGTACAGACCCTGCAGTCAGAACGAGAAAACCGAAACGGGCATCGGCACACAGGAGCAGGCTCAGAAATAATATGGACTGCAGAATGAGAACTACTGAACCATAGATTGACAGAACGTCTGGATTGCGCAGAAGCAGTACAATAACTCCTGCAGGAAAAATGAGCACAATGGCTGCCCAGAGTCGGCGAGCAGATGCAGAATTATAAGTCTTCTTATGACTTCGCAGCATTTTTTCCCATCCGGACGCCATGAGAAGCAAGGTTATACCTGCCGGTACCGGCATTTCTGTGACCAGTGCTCCCGGTTCTAAAAGTACACGCACTGCTTCGCCAAAAGTTACTATCAGCCAGTACCCGGCAATTGCGGCTGCGGCAAGACTGTAGGGACCGGAGAAACGCTGCTTCATCGAAAAGAACGCAGCGATTATCATCAGAATAAAAATAATACCCGAGGTCAGTATGTTCATGGCAGCAGTACAAACCTCATTCGCAGAGCAAATGCAATTCCACCACGCTGAAGTAAATCCAGAGTTCCGTCCTCAGTCACCCTGCCGACAGAAAGATCCTGAGGAGCAGTATTATGTGTTTGAGTGTAGTCTCCCGGGATACGGAATGCACCGATATCACCAATCCACCTCCAACGCTCACCTAAGGGGACTGAAACTCCAACCTGCGGTAGAAGCAGCCAGCCAAGCCCATTGGAAGCAGCGACTTCTTCCCAAACCGTACGGGTATTCAGATTGTAGGCCCGATAATGCTCCTGATGCAGTACACCATTCAACTCCAATCCAGTGAATATCCGTATCTGATTATCAAACTGCCAGAAACGGCCGGATAACAACTGCAGGTCATGTACAACTGTAAGAGAAGGATAATCTACCGCTGACATAATCGATCCCCTGACTGGATCACGGCCTAAATCGACCTCGGTATAGCGCCCCGGATTATCTCGATGGAACAAGCGCTGTCCTGCCGCCTGTGCGCCGTCAAGCAAGACCGTTTTGGCTGTTCTGTTGTAATACAGACCAAGACGCATGCCTTCCTTTTCGGAATCAACCTGGCTTGCCAATGATCCGCCGATCATGAAATTCCCCCAGTCCTGGGATCTGTTTACCCCCTCCCAGCTCATGTCATCTGGAATTGAATCAGTCTCAATCCGGGTGTAGCTTATTCGACTGGATATATCAAGCGGAGTGTAGGAGGCAGAAAGCTGCAGATGCAGCGAATCGGACAGGGTAATTCTGATCAGTGTATTCAAATCAATTCGATGACTGTATTCCTCGTCATTTTGATTGAAGGATGTAATTTCCTCCTCCGGTCCACCAGTTCCGCTACGGGCAGACCAGTCCTGATAGCTGAGTACGGTTTCACGGTATCCATCACCGGTGGTATCAATTGAAAGATATTTATTGCTACGTGATGTATAGCCAAAAGTATATGACAATCCACCTGTTACAAGCAGATTTCCCAGCTGCCTGTTCCAGTCACCACTTATACCTGCCTGGTGGGCATATTGGTCTGCATCATTCAAGGTATCATTTACATATTCGAGAACAGGATCCTGGGTTCCATCCGTAAGCCAGGTAAAAACTGCGGGGCTGACGCCAAGGGAATATTTCAGACGATAACCCTGAGCCAGTGTATCTCCCCGGGAAGCCCAGAGTAACATGCTGCGCAATGCATAAGGTGCCGTGCTTGTCTCTTCCTTCTCATGCTGCGTAAAGGCATTGTAGTCATTCATCTCAACTATCGATTGGCGCCAATCAAAATCCGCCCCTATGCCGGCGCCGAGAACAGCAGAACCTAATGGAGTAAGCCAGAGCAGATCAGCATTCGCTATAAGTGAAAAATTCTGATCACGCCGGATTCCACCGATAGCTCCACTGCTGTCATCCAGCCGTTGTGCAGTTTCCCACGAGAAGTCCTGATCAAGTCTGATATCCTGTATAAATGCGGATCTGCCGACAGCGGTCAGAACAGATGTGAATCGTCTGTAATCAAGTTCCGGATATAACCCATGAGAACCGATTCCCGAAATAAAGAAAACCGGATCACCAGCAGGCTCTTCTGCAGAAACCCATGCGATTCCAAACAGTATACTGAATACTGCAACTACCAGGCAGGTTTTACCTTTCATGATTGCTCCTAACCCGCTTCAGGGGCTGTGATACGGTTCTGTGATCTGGATAATTGTGATTACTTACTACAGTGCGGGCCGATCTGAACGAACTGCTGTCGCAGGAAGCATAGGTCATCTTGTCACGGATACGATAATACTCACCGTCACGGAACTCTTCCCGGAAGCGGGTTTCTTCACGATCGTATGGTGATGACTGCCCACGGACAAATCGCTGCATAGAGATTTCTTCTGAATTACTGTTATAGCGGTAGACGACTCTCTCATGTTCTGTGCCATGGTATTTCAACAGTCTCTGGATAACATTGCCCAGATCGTCATACGCAAGAAGCAGGGTTTCCTGCAGTGGACCGATCGCCTCAAAATCAAGAACATGCATACCGATTACAGCTTCGTCGAAGGTTCCATTTCGATGATCTGAGGTCGACAGCACAGGGATGCCTGCAGAGTCATACAGAAAATCCTGTTGTGAATACACCTGAAACCCGTCATTCCAGTCGTATTTAGTGAAGTAGTACAGCTCGTTGCCGTTATCTTCGCTGCTCCGGACGGTATGATACAGTTCATGTGTCCACAGTCCGTAATCATCGTACCAACTTGCAAACTCATCGGTCAGCTCAAGCTCGTCGCCATTCGAGGGTATGAGAAAAACCTTTTCGGTTACATAATCCCAGAACTCATAATCTACACCCGGGGAAATTTCAAAACTGTATACAATCCGATAGCTGCTAGTTTGCTCCCCAATCACGATATATGATTCGCTGTCTGCATCATATGCATAATCCAGAATCCTGGTATAGAGATCTGGCTGATTCTGCATCGGGATGTCATAATCAACCTCGTAATAGTTATACAAAAAATCATCCGGCCCATAAACTTCACCGCGTAAAAGCAGATGTGATACGGCCGTGAATGCTTCGTCCTCTTCATCGTACATGGTATATATGTTCTCGATATACTCGTACAAATAGTATTCCCTCAACTGTTCATCGCCATTTTCAGCAATGTTGAAAACTTCCGTCCTGACCAGCAACCAGTAGTCACTGTTGTTGAAATCTTCGTAGTAATTGCGGAACAAGCCTTCCAGTTTTCCGTCTTCACCATATATACGCGTCTCAACCGGTTCCAGGTACCACCCTGAAGGATCTATATATCTGCTGTACTCAATTTCTCGTGAATTATAGTCAATCCCGGAGTCATCCAGTACAGGCGGCTGCAACAGGGGGCAGGCAGAAATCAGTACTATAAGCAGCATGATACAAAAAACCCTGACAAAGCGGATTGCAGACGAATACATGACTAAAACTCCCATTGGTTTACAAATTCCCAGAAGGGCCAGCGACGAAAATACAGATTTTTATTCCAGAAAAGTATACTGGCATCTACATTGGCAAATGCCCCTGCCTCGGCGGCAACGTACAGAATCCACTCATTAAAGTTTCCGTATCCACCCCGCCTGGTATCGAAACCCATGACGCCCAGCGGCTCCATGTATCCAGTGGCCATAATATACAAGCCTCCTCCACCCTCAAGACTGGCTACACTGATTCCTGCGATATTAAAATCGCCGCCCAGATACAGACCTGCTCTCAGCTCCGCATCTGCCGCTACAAAAGGCCGAAAAGCAGCATTCATATAAAAATCTGCATTGCCGGAGGCTCGGGTTGGTATCATCGGCCATATCAAGTCCCCCTGCACCCCTATACGCAAATATGTGTACTCCGAAACTTCAGCACCCAGGGTAATTGTACCGTCCAGATTAATGCGTGCGGTAAGCGAAACAACAAAACGAACAGTTCCGGTAGGATCAGCAACCATAAACATAGCTATTGGAACACTGACTTCTGCACTTAACTCCATTGTGCCGCTTAAAAGAAAATCAAACTGCTGCGCAGCGGTGACCTCTGCTCTGCCATAGCCTTTGGTGAAGGAAAACCGGGGAATCGGCGGATGCCACCAGTTAGTAATCCAGCTGACTTTCATGCTTGGTTTTTTCAGTCCCCCGCTCACACGTGGTTTGGTAAAACGCAGCACCCCGGTGAGCCGGATCTCTCCGCTTTTGCCCACCTCCAGAGAAGGTTTTCCACCGGATTCGCTATCGGTCTCATTATTATCGGTATTGGTTCCCTTGGTATTCCCGGCATCGATCATTCCATCAATCTGATCACGGCTCTCCTGAGGAACTGAACTCTGCCATAGTGGAATATCAATCCGAAGCGACAGGAGTTCCAGATCCTTGACCTGTTCATCTGTTTCGATCCAGAGAGTTGAACCAAGCTTCGAAAGGGCTGGATTCTCTTGCTCGGAGAGAAGATTAGCATGAGAGGGATAGTTGTCGTTGTCCCTCAGATAATTCACCCCACGTGGTAATGGCAGTAAATTTGTCTCATCCAGTACCAGATCAAAATCAGGAACAAAAACTCCAAGCAGAACATCTTCAGGCCGAGGTTCCACTGTTTCTATAATGGTACGACCATTGTGGGTATAAATGTCGGTTACCCGGCGAGCAATATTGTCTTCTGTCAGAAATATTGATCCGACCTGCAGCTCACGCATATCAACTCCGGAGGCAGGAGCATTCGCTGAACGGCTGCGCATACCACCTATAATCCGGGTATCTATCAACTCCGGACTGTAGAGTAACTCAACACCTGTAATCATAGTCTGTGACCAGATATTTGCAGTGAACAGAAGCAAACACGAATTGAACAGCACAAAAGCTGTAAGGAAACGTTTACTCGGGACTGTCATAGTCTTTCATCTCAAGTGTGCTTCCAGCGGTCTGGACTACAGTCCCCCTCAGCCTTCCAGTCTCGTCATACCCATAATAGGTTTCAATTACTTCACCGAGGGAGCTGGTCTGTACAAGCTGAATCAGTCTTCCGTCTTCATCATACACTTCACTGGTCTGAAACGAAATTACCCGCTCTGCCTGGCCGGGCACTTTCTCATACATTCTGCTTACATAGCCCCGTTCATCATAACTGAACCTTCTTTCATGGGCATCTCTTGCAGGATTATTATACGAAACTGTCCGCAAGGGAGAACTGCTTTCCCGAAAATCATACTCATAGGTATTCAGGACCTGATTGCTGCTGTCCACAACGACAAACACAGCCTCTTCACGTGAGAAATCACTGAATAAACCACAGGATCCTGACAAAACCATGGTCATGAGAAGGAGGAATACTTTTTTCATTTTGATTATCTCCGATGTCTGTTGTCACCGGGACGCATCATGGATCCCAGAAAAGAAGAATCATCAAAATCAGTAATTGGATAAAAACTCCCCAGAGTATAACCTGCTAAAAACAAGGCTACACACAAAAGGATCACTACCCTCAGCCCCAGCATACGCTTGCGACCTTTAGCCATAAAAACCTCCATACCGAGAAGATGTAATTCTAGTTTATTCCCGAATCGATAACAAGATATAATCTGAAAATAATGAGTAAACTATAAAATATTCTGCAATTTACTCTGGATTGCACTCATCTCATTCTACTGTTATCCTTGAATTAGAAACGGTCAGACAGGAGGGAGTCTATGGGAGAAAGCACGGCATTACATAAAATACAGACAGTCCGCGGGCAAATCCAGGCAGAGGAGGGTTCCCGTATTCTGGCACATGAGCATATTATGGTTGATTTTATTGGTGCAGAGAAAACGGGCCCTGAGCGATGGAACCGGGCTGAGGTAGCCGATAGAATCATTCCTTATCTTATAGAGCTGAAAGCTCAGGATGTGAACATGTTTTTTGACTGTACTCCTGCATATCTGGGACGGGATCCCGTACTGCTCAAAAACATATCCGAACAAACAAATATACATATAATTACCAATACTGGATTTTACAAGGATGAATATCTTCCAGAGTGGGCTCGCCAGTCATCGGTGGAGAAACTCGCTGAACTCTGGATTTCTGAATTCAAATACGGGATTGACGGTACAGACATCAAACCGGGGTTCATAAAAGCTGCTGTCAATCCTGGACCATTAAACCCTGAAGCCCGGAACTGCCTGCGCGCGGCAGCTATCTGCTGCAGAGAGACTGAGCTCACCATAGCAACCCACTGTGGAGATGCTGAGGCTGCTCATGAAATTCTGGATATACTTGATTCTGAATCCGTACCTTCCTCGAAGTGGATACTGGTTCACTCACAGCTTGTCACTGACAATAATGATCTTCTGGATGTTGCCGGAAGAGGCTGCTACATCGAACTTGATGGCCTGGCCTGGGGTGACTACGATAATCATGCAGAAAAACTAGGGCTCCTTGTTGAACACGGATACAGCAGGCAGGTGCTACTCAGCCAGGATGCAGGCTGGTACCATGTCGGTGAAGAAAATGGAGGAAACGTTATTGGCTACACCGCCTTGATCAATGACTTCATCCCTTTTGCAGAGCAAAGAATCGACGGGAGTATTATAGAAAAGATCATAAGGAGAAATCCCCTTGAGGCCTATGCCTGCATTACAGCCTGATTAGTGCTGGAATACCCGGATAAAGAATCCTGCTCCATGCTGCAGCCCGGGCGGCAGGAAAATCGAAGAAGCTCAACACCTTCGGGATACTCACTGTTACCTGCTTCCCAAATGTCAGGAAGAGAAAATACGCGATGCAGAAAGTACCCGGCGGCACCTATAGCTACAGCTTCGGGTTCGCTGTTTGATACTTCTATCGCACAGCTCACATCACTGTCGTACAACCAGTTCCATCGAATCTCTTCTCCCATGATCTCTTTCATTCTCTGAGCATCGATAACAAAGTTGCCGAATATTTTGACCATGGAGATATTCAGTACGTTCACTAGCAGTGAGACGTTGCGACTGAGCTCACGTGCGATCCGTTCCCAGAGTTCACGTTTTGTGTAGAGTTCCGGCAATTCTGGTATAGGCAGATCAAACTGGGTCGGATTCTCGATAAACTTGAAAACACTCTGGAATTCGCCAGCAGAGAAATTGTCTCCGTGGAGCACACTGTCCTTTATGACTATGCCCATACCAACAGCAACTCCACGAACCTCAGATATGTCCTCATCCATTCCCCAGCCTGTTCGCCGTTGCTCGGTCAGCAGACAGAGAAAATTCCTGTCATGACTTTTTTTCTTTTCCAGGATTACGCTCCAGCAGCAGCAATTGGCATCGTTTTCAATGACAATCGGGAAAGGATACTTTTTCTTGCAAAAATCATGAACATGCAATGGTTCCCGGATATTCAGCGGATTTGAAGAAATGACAATCCCGGCATAGGGATTAACCTGCCCGGAAACAGCAATACCAGCACCGATAATTCTTTTACCGATTACACTTTCGCGGGATAAGGCTGTCATTATTGCATCATCAATCAAAGGCATAAGCTGGCTGTCCGATGGAAGGTAGCCGGAGCTGAAGGTATCAAGAACATTACCGTTCGGATTCAGAACCACACCGCTCCAGCTGTCTGTCTGTATCTCGAACCCAAGAATAATTCCCATGCTGTTATTAAGGAAAAGGCCGGTCGGCTTCCGGCCCTTTGAGCTCGTAACATATGGTGCATCTGCCGGCAGGATCAGACCTTCGCTCAGAAGCGATGTGACTATTTTGGTAATGGTTGATTTGTTGAGATTAAGTTCCCGGGACAAGTCAATTCGGCTTATACCCGGATCCATCCAGATGGAATTGAGAACTCGCGTAGTATTGACCGTAATATCCATCAGAGCCATGCTCTTCTCCTGCTGATCGCCAGCCTAAATATAGATTATTCTCCGGTAATACCGGTTTGCTCAATCCCCTGTATGAATTTCTTCTGCACAAAGGTGTACATGAGTAGAAGCGGGAAAATGGAAATCATAGTCGCCGCCATCTTGTACGCCTCGTTGATGCGAGCCCCCTCTGCCATATCGGGCAAAGATCCGGCCATCTGCACAAAATTATTGTCGAACACAGCCAGCTGTGGAGTGATTAAACGCAGTCCTCCACGGACAAAGGTCGTAGTGATATAGCTTTCGTTCCAGTTCCACAGGAAACTGAATAAAAACACCGTAAACAAGGTAGGTACCGACAGTCCCAGAAAAATCTTGATAAATATCTGAAACGAATTCGCACCATCGATCCGTGCAGCTTCATCAAGGCTATGAGGAATCAATCTGAAAAAGTTGTAGAATATGAGAATCAGAATAGCGGAATAGATCCCCTGCCCGCTCAGGGTCATGGCAAGCTGAGGCCAGATAGTACCGAACATGCGGATACCTGTCAAATTCTGAAAAGACGTGAAAATCATGATTCTCGGAATGAGCAGAACCGGGATCGGCAGGATGAACGATACCAGCACCATCACAAACCAGAAGCGTTTGAACCGGAAGTTGAAACGGGCAAAGGCATAGCTGGTGAGAGCAGTCACAGAGGTCTGCGCACAGGCCAGAATTGTAGTAAACCAGAGAGTATTGAAGAATGTAGATCCTAGCCGCAACACCGAGGCTGCCACCCGGTAACTCTGGAAGGTCAGTTCCTGGGGAATCCAGCTGACCTCCGGATTCAGAAGATCAGCCTGGCTCATAATAGACATGGTAATCATGCGCAGCAATGGATACAGAAAGACATATGAAAATGCCAGCAAAATCGCTACCAGAACAAGATTGAAAAGCCTGCCCTTCTGCCGTATTTCCTTGAAATAAAATACTTTTGCTTTAGCTTTCAGTTTTTGCAATACAGTGGTGCTCATACATCCTCCCGTTGTTTCAGCAGCAGATAAACGACCCCGATAAGCGATAGCAGAACCAGGCTGTACAGCCAGGACAGGGTACTTGCGATTCCCAGACCAGATGCAGTATTAAAGCTCGCATTGCGGATGAGATCATAGACAGGATTAATCGGAAAAAGTCCTATCTGAACGATTGTGAAAATAGCAGCAGTCAGTGCAACCGGGCGAACATAAGGGATGATTATTTTCCACAGAATTTGCCATCCATTGGCGCCGTCTATCCGGGCAGCTTCAAGTACACTCGGATTGATTTTCTGCAAAATGTTAAGAAACAGAATAATCGGTATTCCGGTAAACCAGAGAATCAGAATAAAGTTTTCCAGCAGCATCTCGAGTCCTGCAGCCAGGAGGGAACTGTAACTGTCTATCATTCGGATCAGAAAGATTCTCTCGAAATACTGCACCATCTGTGTCGTACCAGATTCCATAAGCTGGATCATTACCGAACCGGACAAAATGATAACCGGCAGGAAAAAAATCAGCCGGAACCCCAGGCGGAATGGGAGACGCTGGTTCAGAATCAGTGCCAGAATAAAAGATATAATCAAAATAACCGTTGTATACACGGTCTCTATGATTACAAACTCAATCAGCCCTGGTACAAACTGCGTATTTCTGAGCAAGGCCGAGATATAGTTTTCAAGTCCGATCCAGGTAGTCTGCCAGCCTTGAACAGTCAATTGTACATCGTGAAAACTCAGAAAAAATGTGTACAGCAAGGGAAAGACAGTAAACAGGATAAAGCCGATCAGCCAGAGTGCAAGGAAACTGTAGCCGGATATATTTTCATGACGTAGTTTGCTCATTGCACACCTCCTGACATATGAAAGACATGTGCCGACTCAGGCTGAATGCTCTCTCCGGCATGTGTCACCGTTTGTTTTGTATAGTTGATCAGAATCTGTACTCCGTTATCATAGGTATTCAGTATTATTCCCGGCGATAGTACCTCACGGTTCAGCCAGCGAGCATCCATAACTTCACGTAAAGCACCATTGACCTTTTGATATACCTCCAGAATAAGGTCGCGATAGTTGCTGTACTCGGTTGAATAGAATTCTGCCGAGTTGGTCAGCAGCAGGGCATGACTGGATTCTTTTGTGATCAGAAAACTTGGGTATACGTTATAATCAATCATCCGAAGCATATCCTGCCTGCTGGAAAAAGAGAAATTACTGTACTGGGCAAACATATCCATGGTACCCTGCAGCACCATCTGAAGCAGAGGCACGGTATCGGTCTGAAGGAGATATTGGGTCGAAAAGACCGGTGTATTCAGAAAGCGGCTGGTATATTTCCAGAGATACTGATTGGGCTGATACAGATTCAGACTGGTTGTCCTTGAGAGTTCTTCCAGAGCAGACTGGTAAATGGCGATTGTATCGCCCCGGGATATCATCCCGTCAGGAGGAAAATCACTCAGCAGCCGTCTTCCAATTCCATCGATACTGACTGAAGTAGCACCGACACCTGTCATGAGCTCAGTTTCCCGTCTCAGCCATTCAACGGAACGTGCGGCTTTTGCAAAGTAGAATCGGTTGACCGGGGCATTGGCCTGTATTGTCGAGCGTTCGGTATACCATCCGCTGGCTGCACGGATCACATTGCCCCAAGGCAGAATCTGCCCTTCTGCAATACGTATATAGTCCCGACTAAAACTTGCGTCAACACCCTGCTCTGCCAGGGATTCAAGCACAGATGACCATTCACCGGAACGACCTACCGCCGGAAGCAACCGGAGTCTGCCGGGAGTAGATAGAACCGTCCCGCCTCGGGCGTAACCTATAAAACCTGTTGACAACTCAGTGATTCCTTCAGATTGTAGATCAGTAATGATCTCTCTTACATCAGCAATAGTGGTGGTGACCTGGTGATTGTGTCCGACAATACCTTTGCTGACATCAGCCATAACAAAGTCTATACGTAAAGGAATATCCCGCCTGTTACCGGCAAGAGCAGTCTCACTACCTGTTCCGGGATCACGATCTGGAAGCTGGTTGGTTTCTTCAAGGAATTGCCGGTATGCCTGGGCAATACCAGTATAGTCTGCTGCATGATTACGAGTGGAATCAGACTCCCCTTGAAGGAATCTATACCTCATTTCCAGATCAAACCTGTTTCGATTTTCCAGTATCCTGAAATAACCATCTCCACGCTGATTATAAACCTGATAGTACAATCTGTTGTATACAAAACGAGGATAGGCATGAGTATAATTGGTGGTGTTCTCCTGGGGAAAGGTTATGATCTCCAGATGTTCAGCTCCAGACACAGCATATGCAGCAAAGGCATTTTGATTACGCCCGTGCACTATGCCGAAAAGCGGCATGAGATTTTGCCTCGGGGCTACCGAAAAATCTTCCATGCTGCTGTACATCGACCCCTGGCTGAGATCCGGGCCATAAATTCTCGCCCTGTATTCGGAGAATTGATCAGAGTTGTCTCTAAAGCGTATCAAAGAGCCGGATCCATCGGGAACGACTACATAGCCTGTCGGAGCAGGTTTCTTGACCTGGATGGTGAAATCCTGCCGCTCGGGATCCCAGAGCAGCTGTCGACCACCCGAGGCACCGAAGAAGGGCATCAGATTGATGGAGGCTAATCTCCGTTGACCGGAACCGGACACAGCATCATCAGGAATGCTCAGACTCAGCTCGTCCCCATCCAGCCTGATCTGAAGCAGCAGCTGTAGATCGATATCCTCAAAGCTGATACTCATCTCTGCTGACCAGCCGCTCCCCGGAAGTACACGCAGTGACCGGCTTACATTACGTTGGGCCGAACTGCCGATCCGTCGGATATTATTAGCATTGTCAAAGAATTCAATAGAAAGCACGGAATTGGCAATCCCGGTAAAAGTGGTGTTGAGCCGTGCCTCCAGTGGCGGCAGTTCGTCGGGGTCAACACCACCCCGGTCGACAAGGTCGCGTATATCTACGTTAAAGGGTAAATCCAGCCCGGTCTTCCAGACATAGCCGTTTCTGATATCTTTGAGAGCAAAGATTCCTCTGTCCTCACGAAAATACAGCTCAACAGGATCACCCTGGTACAGCAGCTCGTAGGAATCATCCAGGTCTGGATTATACTGACTGACTTCAGGTGCTGGAGCTGTCGCCCGAGGTGTGAGCACATGAGCAGTGCCTGCAAAGACATGCCCCGCGATCATCATGATGTACACTATAAATGAAATACGTTTAACTAACATTTCGCAGAAACTCCTTCACGAGAGCCATAATGAACTGATACAGCTGCTGTCCCATTACTGTAAGGATCACCATGACAATTATGAGCACCAACATAAACATAAGTGAGAAAGCAATACTGAACAGAGTTCCCTGTAATCCATAGTCATGAACTTCCTTTACCCCGACCAACAGCAGCACGATAGACCATGTCCACCCAATGATCATAATCAATTGAATAGCAAATACTTCATTCAGTGTGAGAATATGGGTCAACACGGTTGATAAAAGCAGTGCCAGCCCCAGTGGAGCGAGTGAATACGCGAACATTCTGAACAGATCGGACATGCCCCCGCGTCCGTCGTTGACGCTGGTTCCAAGATAGTTGCAGAGGATAAACAGAAATATACCGCCAAAGAAACCAATCACTATACTGGTGAAATCAATGTCTTCAATAAAGACTTGCTGGAAGATAAAACCCTTGCTTGTCAGATTCAACAGAAATACTATAAAAAAGGTTAGCAGCAAAAATACAGCCGCGGCTGTACTGCCTTTCTGACGGTGTCGCAGGTAATAAAACCCGTCCGACGGTTTCTTCATAATGGTGAATTGATACAGGACATCATTCACAAACGGTACAGCAGCAAACCTTCGAAACGGATCAAAGATCGTATCCAGAGCCGGGATCTTTTTACGCAATAATCGAAAAACAGGTCCAATGGTCATGGAAAGTACTATAAGAAGTACAATATACATAATATTCCGCTGCAGCCAGACATTACGGATCTCCCAGAAACTAGCTGAGTAAAACTCGCGGTTATTGGCTATTCGGGTATGATACATAGCTCGGTTATAGTCACGAAGAAACAGATAGTTCTTACCAATGGACAGGTGAGCGATCTGCGATACCTGATTTACCTTCAGCACCTCCTGCCAGACTTCAATCGACTCCCGGTAACGACCTTCATCGAAGAGTTCCAGGGCACGATAGGTATTTGTAATGTATGGTGTTGGTTCGTAGGATTGAAGGAAGCCCTTCTCGCCATCCAGATACCACAGCCGTCCAACAGAATCGATTGCCACTGCCGTCGGCCGGGTGAATAAGCCGATAATATCATCGCTCTGTCTGGTATAGCCAAAAGATGCGATTACATCACCTTCATTCGAGTAGATAATTGTCTGCCCCTGATCAAATACCACAACAATAATACCGGATGGATCTACCCAGAGATCTACAGGTGCGGACTGGGGACGTATTCCCGCAGTCATAATGGAAAATCCAGCGGCATTATGTTTCTTGATCGCTCTTGGATGATCACCGATACTGCTTGTATACAAAATATTCTGCCGATCAAGAAAAAGGTTGGAAAAAGTTACCGGAACCCGATCAAGCAGGTTTGCCTTCTGGGCATCTGTAAAAAACAGGTCCTGTAAACGCTCAATAATTGATAGCTGGATCTTGTTGCTGGTAAAGTATCCAAGAAAATTCCCGTCCGGAGAGAGCTGTATAACACCATCGTACAAACCCTCCCCGATGATATACATGTTCCCGGCAGTATCAACACTGATCTTACGCGGAGCGAACTGTCTGTTGCCAAAAGACAACTGAGTAGGACGTTCATATCGGCGAACATAACTTCCGTCTATGCGAAATACAAATACAGTCCTGGCTCGGGGATCGGCTGCGTAGATAAGTCGGTCACGTGTAACCCACAGCCCTGCCGGTCCTATCATGTCTGGATGAACGATTTCGTTGATAACAGTTTCTGTCTCTGGATCAAAAAGGATAATCCGTCGATTACCGGTGTCGGCAATGTACAGCAAATTATCTGAATCAATAAAGAGATCCTGAGGTTGTACCAGACCGAGCTCGGTAATTGTTGCCCCCGGAAGATAGGCATCACCGGTTCTGGTAAAAAAACCGGAGCCTTTCGGATTCGGGGTGTAGGTATAAGTTGTAGCTCTTTGTGCTGCAAGCGGTAAAACCAGACACAGCAGCACTAACACTATTGCAATTTTTTTCATCATACCACCCTATTTAATTCCGGAATGGCTCATGGTATTCATGACCTGTGACTGCATAAAAACGAAAATCAGCAGATTTGGCAGAAATAGAATCAAGCCTGCAGCGGCCGCCATACCAGCACCGGCAATATGCATTGCTCCTGCGGCAGGTCCAAATGTCAAAGTAGAAAGATAAAACACAAAGGTTTTGAGTGTTTCATCTTCTACGAAATAATTGGATGCTTCAGGATTATTCCAGACCAGCTGAAACGTCAAAATTGCTACGGTTGCAAGCGCTGGTTTAATCAGCGGAACTACAACCCTGAATAAAATCTGATAATCTCCTGCACCATCTATCCTTGCAGCCTCAAGAAGGCTGTCGGGAATCTGATCAATAAACTGCTTGATCAGAAACAAGGATACAGGCATTGCCAGCATTGGAAGAATATGTGCCCACATTGTGTTGGTGATACCTAAATTAACCAGCACCAGATATCTTGGAATGACTACTGCAACCGGAACAAACATCAAGGCCATCTGGTTGATCTTGAATAGCCTACTTTTCCAGCTGAATTTACGCTTACTCAATGCATAACCAGCAAAGACCGAAAAAAGAATGTTCAGGAATACAGTTATTGCGGCAAGCAGAACCGAATTCATAAGATAACGGCTCATTGGCACCCCGGTAGAACCACCCGTCTGAAACAACAAACGGAAACTCTCAGTGGTCGGGCGCCGAACCAGAATTCTGGGAGGAAACAGAAAAAGTTCATCCAAAGGCTTGAAAGCTTGATTGATAATAAAAATAATCGGCAGAATCATGAAGATGCTGATCGGTATGAGAATGAGATAAAATTTGATTTGCGACCAATCAAAACGGTCGGGGTTTATTACTGAACCTCTGAAACCCATAACTACTCCTTTGTTCCAAACAGAATATAGGATACACGGCTGAAAAACAGAACCATTAAAAGAAGAGCGACACTGGCCATTGCAGCGTATCCCATTTCATATCTACCGAACCCGTAGTCCTCTATATGATTAACAATCAACTGAGCTGAATAGCCGGGTGTCGGACTGACCCCAGCGAGAGCAGTTCCGATCCAGCCTATATTAAAGGTGTTGACGATCGACATTACAGCCCCGAAGAGCATCTGAGGTTTCATTGAAGGAATGGTGATAAAAAAGATCTCCTGATAGCGTTTACTTACACCGTCAATATAGGCGGCTTCGTACAATGTTTTATCTACATTCAGAATACCAGCCATCATTGCCAGAAACCCAATGCCCATTGAGCTCCACAGGGCTACGAAAATGACTACATTCAATAGATACGAGGGATCCAGAAGAAACTGAATCGGATTATCTATGAGACCGAGCCGTAGAAGAGCAGCATTGATAATACCGGCCTCATTTCCACTGAAAATGGTACGCCACACAACCGTAATCAGAATTGGACCTACCATACTCGGTGCGTACAAGGCCAAAGCAAGAATATTCCTGGGAATTTTCTGGATCTGAGCCAAAAGCCAAGCCATGATGAAGGCAAGAACATAGCCCCCTGGACCGACAATAAAGGCATATTTGAATGTATTCGGCAGTACGTATCTCAGAAATATTTCATCCTGTGTGAGTAGGGTAATATAATTGAAAAAGCCGATATAGCGTGGCGGCTGTACAACATTGAAGTAAGTGAATGACAAGGCTACTGCTATTATGACCGGCACCAGAATAAAGAGTGCAAATATGATGCTGTAGGGTAAAAGCAGTGAAACCAGAGAAAAATCTATCTGGCTGTCTGTGCGCAATTTAGCCATCGGAATCTCCTTCCAGGTAAGATGCAAACTTTGAAAGGATCCAATCCATTTCGGGTACAATAAATGGCTTGAGAACATTTCCCTCGCTGTCAATAAATCCGAATTCAGTCATTTTTCTCGTGACTTCCCTGTCAATTACCGGAATCATTGTATCAACCTCAGTCCGTAGGGACCGGTTCCTGGTTGCAGAGTTGATCCAGATATCGCTCAGACCTCTTTCAAGCATGTACTGTGCAGGGGTACGCGGCACATCCCGCTGCCAGCGGACCTGATCGAGGATAATCTGTTTATCTCGTGCTTCTATTGGAGCATCTGCAAGGGCATCCAGATTTGCAGAAAACCAGAGATATTCCGGCCCATAAGTAGATTGTAGACGATAACCGAAATCTGCCTGGGTTTCTGCTGACAACCACCATTTCATAAACTCCCATGATTCATCCGGCATGGGGGTATCTTTCATAATTACTGCTGACACCCCATTCGCAATAAACCAGCGTTGCGGATCACCATGTACATCCGGAGTTCCTGGATATGGAGCCAAAGCCCACTGTCCTTTCAGCTCCGGTGCCGCATACTTCAGCTGCAGATAGGTAACTGAATCTACTATTCCGACGGGAAGAACTCCGAAGCGGAAAGAATTGTAGAAAATCGGTACCTGTTCCTGCAAAGCATACAGGCTGAACAGCTCACTCAGGAAACGAAGTCCTTCCAGCGTTTTCGGGTCATCCAGATTTACTGACAAACCATCCTCAGCGTACAAGCTTCCTCCGAACTGGTACACAAATGGACTAGTCTGATAAAACCATTTAAGGGTGGGCAGGCCTCCTGCAATTGGGTGATAAAAGTTCATACCAAAACGCTGGAGTTCCGGCAGCATTTCTATAACATCCTGCCAGGTATCCGGCGGGCTGAGCTGCAATTGGCGGAAGATATCTGTTCTGTAGATCAAGGCATGAAAATCAAGAGTTTCCGGCATACCATAGACGGACTCATTCAGAATATAGGGAATAAAGGCACCAGGTGAAAAACTGCTTGCAAACTCCCAAAAATCATCGAATTCAGAGAGCTCAAGCACAGCCCCACGTATAGCAAGATCAAAGGGAATAAAACTGGGAAGTCCCATTGCGAGATCCGGTGTACGGTTGGCAGCGGTAGCCAGAATAAGACGATTGAACTCAGGCATAACGGAAATACGTACTGGAATTCCAGTCCGGGCTGTAAAATCGGCGTCAGCCATTTTCTGCATTAGATCGGTGTGGGTTATCGGACGGGTTACCCACACATCCAGAACGTCATCAGAAGGGTCGGTTCGGTATTTATCACCAGTATAGGTGGCCACTAGCGATCTCATACTGCTATGAATATGCTGCATTACATTTGCAGATCTCCAATGCTCAGAAGGCTGCGTCTCAAAGTACAGCATATCTATACCCATTGCAGTATTCTCAAGCATATTAACAGTTTCTCCAAGAATCTGCGTAACCGGCCTGTCGTAGATGCTGGTTGAATAGATATCCTGCAGATACATAGGCAATTCATCTGGTTTTTCGGCGAGTTTCTCGAGTTTAAACAATGCGGTATGTAGTCCTGATACCACCGCCGACTCCATGCCCTTGCTGGAGTACGCAGACAGATTCCAGATTATATCACTAAGAAGGATGGTATACGCATCCAGATAATCGGCAGTTTTATGTATGAAATCGGTGAGTCTCCAGGTACGATTACGGTCAATATCGCGCCCGGTAACCTTCATAATCTCGATTCCAAAGAAATTCATATGCGAGATAATCATGTTCAAGGCCCGAACAGCCTCGGTAACTGGTTCCTTTTCCGCTTTAAGGCTGATCTCATGTTCACCAGCAGGCAAATAAAGGTAATACGGTTCGCCAGTCTCGTCCGCTAAGGTGTGGTGTTCCCAACGGACAGCTCCACGTGCGGGGAATTCGTAGGCCATGAACTCTCTGAAAGGAATCTCTCCGTTTAACCGTATGGAACGGAATACACTGAAATCATTGTTAGGATTATTGTAGCGCAGGGTCAGCGCATACCAGCCGTCGCGTGGAACGGTGATCTGATACGCAATTTCATCTCCGGCTCGTGCCCAACTGGATGCTTCTATTGTATTTAAGAGACGGTCAACCGGATGAAACGGAGTAGCCGCTGGATCGTTGGATGATCCCATTCGCACATTATAGGCATTTTTTGAGCTGTAATCGATAGCGTTAACTGCAAGTTGAATGTTATCCAAACTCACAGTTCTATCCCGGGAGTATTCAAGGTAAGACTCAGGTTTGATAACTGTTTCGAGGGATATTTCCTCAAGCTCAAGGTTATAGGCAGAATCATTGCGAATTGCAAACTCGTTAATCCCGCGGTCGAGATGAAACTGTATTGGCTGAATCAATCGGCCTGAGATATCATATAAATATTTATCAATCCAGTCCTGTACCGGCAATTGCAACGGTAGAGATTCGTCATTGTAACGGTCGCGGGTGAAATGTTTGCTCTCATCGACCCACCGGCGGGTCAATTCCAGGGCCCGCGATTCGGTAAAAGGATGAACCCCGTTAACCCGGATGTCCAGACTGGTATTACTCAAACCGGAATCCGTTCTTCGGTATCTGAGTGCGGGTGTATAAAGACCAGATTGTTCTACCTCAAACTGGACGATTAAATCCTCTGAACCAAGCTCAAGGATTGTGCCGGGTTCTATGAGTTGAATGGATGCTCCTGTCCTGGAGCGAGCCATCTCGTCAGAGGTATCGTAGCGTCGCATGTATTCAAGGTAATCCTGATTCTGTTCCGGTAAATCTTCAAGTAGCAATAGATATGCCCAAAGACGCTGTGCCTCATCGGGTTCTGGTATCTCCCGATCAACGGGACGCAAAACAAAAAACACAGTCAGTAATATCAGCGTCACAATTGCAGCAGCACTCAGAAATCGAAAATTAGTTTGTTTCATAAGGTGTATCTCTATTAGGAGAATCCCCCTCCCATCCGGGAGGGGGAAATCAATGCGGTGTCTTAGTAGTAGGTTTCCATACCACGTTTCATTTCAGCATAAGACCGTTCGAAGTTCTGGTTGATATTCCGATTCCAGTCACCCAGTCGTGATTTCACAACATCTGCGAGATTCGGATCATTCCAGTCAGCCCCGGTTATGTCAGCATTTCCGATGGCATTCCACTCATACAGATTTTCGCGGCGGCCACCCTCGAAATCATGAAACCATGGATAGGATTTGTCAGAAACATCCCATACGTCACCTTGGCGCCAGATGTCGAGCACCTTGTGAAAACCGGGCATGAGACTCTCGTCGGCAAAACGCTGGTGAGTTTCAGTTGAGAACCAATGCTCCATCTGCGCATCGAATGTTGCCTCGTCGGTAACGAAGGGTAAAGAGTCATTTAAACTGGTTTTAACGGTATCACCATCTGTGAACATCTGGTTGGCACGGGCTTCCCAGCTGCGTGTGTCTCCGACCCAGAATGCCATGAAGGTGTATGCAAGTCTGGTTTTGGCCAACTCTTCTTCGGACATAGCTGGATCTCCGTCATCCATGGCATAGTTGTAGACAACCATCGGATCGAGCACAACACCGACTGTTGCCGGTTTATAGGGTGTAGCCGGACGAGGATAAATGTCCCAGTCAGCAATCTGCGCACGACCCCAGTGATCAGGATCTGGATGAGCTGCATCACCCATCATCCAGGGATCACCTTCAAGAGTCAGCAAGCGGCCCTGTGTAAAAAAGCGGAATCCCCACCACCAGTTCTCATCCAGAATTTCCTGAGGAATGTTTCCAGCACCGAATTGTGGCCATACACCATAGCGTGCCCAAATCGGCAGGTAGTCTACCAGATCCCGGACTTGATCGCTTGCCAGATTCACAAAATCACCTTCAGTTCGGTTGACCATCTGATAGCGGATGGAGTCAGTCCCAGTCTCTATAAATGCGAGTGGTGGAGCCATCATCCCGAAGAAGTTACGCATGTCTGCCTGACGGACAAAGTTGGTATAGTCCTGAAGATCCCAGTCAGGATCCGGCACATCAAGGTTGTTGTCCTCAGCAAGAGAGCGGTTTACAAATACACCCCATGGCAGCAGGTACTGTGGCAGTCCAGCCTGAAAACCATCGTGGTTCATCATCTGCATAATTGCGGGGTTGAAGCTCTGATACATAGGATCATCGGAAAAAATTGAAAGATCAGCAATCAGACCACGTGCGATATCTCCTGGTATATCGGTAGAAGCCCATATATCCGGATACCGCCCGTATTCAGCCCGGAAATTTTCACGGCTCTGCACCCAACTTTCACCGTCATCAGGACCACCAGCTTTCGCAAACACGTTGATCTTGACGTTAGGATAGATCTTGTTGAACTCCTGGGCTACTGCATAGGCTGCAGCTTGATTCTGGCCCCGCAGATCCTCTACCGGGATTGTCGTGCGACCGATGTCCTCCAAAAATGAATTGTCACCAGACCACAGCATGATGGTCAACTCCCCTTCAATATCTGTAGCCAGACCTTCATACTGGTCACGGCTGCAGCCGACAAAAAGCAGAACCATAGCCATTAGCAGTGCGCAGGCTATTAAAATTCTTCCTTCCTTCTTCATTGCTCTCTCCTTTTTCCTTGGATTTTTTTATATACTCGAACAAATTCAATTTCCATGACTGCTGGAAAGACAGTCTCATCGACCTCACCACCCCAATGACCGCCTATTGCGAGGTTCAGTATCAGATGAAAGGGCTGGTCAAAAGGCCATTCTTCAATTCTATTTTTCCCCTCTTTTCTGAAACTGCACATAAATTCATCATCCACATAATAAACAAAGCCTTCTTCATCCCAATCCATTCGATATGTATGAAATCCTTCCAGGATACCGGGCAGCTTTTTTGTGCTGGTTATTTGTGTATCTTTTCTGTGATTATAGTCAGCAGTATGTAGACTAAAATGTATTTTTTCCGGATCACGACCAACATGTTCCATGATGTCAATTTCACCACAGAGGGGCCATGAAACACCTTCGCGAATACCGTCCGACAACATCCAGATAGCAGGCCAGGTTCCTTTTCCAGTCGGTAATTTCGCACGGATCTCAAAACGTCCATACTTCCATGAAGCTTTACCATAACTATGAATACGGGCTGAACTGCATGTCATATCTGGATTTCTGACAGCAGTAATGACTAGCCTGCCATCTTCAACCTTGCAGTTTTCTTCCTTGTCTGTGTAAAACTGACTTTCCTCATTACCCCAACCGCGTTTTCCGTGACCGAGATCGTAAGACCATTTATGTGGATCAGGTTTTCCTGCTGTGTTAAAATTATCTTCCCATACAAGGCTATATGATGTATCCATGAAATCCCCTTATTTGGTTTCCACCTCAAACTAACTAATTTTTACATGGGTCATGCCACATGTCAAGCAAATAGTTTCCATTGTGAACCAAATAATTTCAAATAGTAATTTATGCAATACTGTTCATAAGTCGGCTGTAAGATTGACCTCTGAGAGTAAAGTAGATATGGTTTCGAAATGATTAGCGCAGTCCTGTCTGAAAATGAATCCGAACGGATCAAGAAGCTTCACAGCCTGAAAATACTGGATACTCTAGCAGAACAGGAATTCGACGATATTGTGTTTATGGTAAGCCGGATATGTAAAACCCCGCTGGCGAATATTTCACTAGTAGATACAACTAGACAATGGTACAAAGCCAATATCGGATCCTCCATCCAGGAAACTCCCAGAGACATTGCATTCTGCGCTCACACCATCCTCGAAAGCGAAATTATGGTCGTTGAGGATACTCTGCAGGATGAACGCTTCAGGGATAATTCTTTGGTCTTAAGTGGAGACAAAATTCGCTTCTATGCCGGTATGCCACTAATAACCTCAGAAGGTTTTGCCCTGGGAGCATTATGCGCTATCGACACAGTACCCCGTACTTTTTCAGAGGATGAAAGGCAGACACTCAAGGTATTAAGCAGATATGTGACTACGCTACTGGAACTGCGTTATACTTCCGAGCAGCTTCAAGTGAAAAATAATGAGCTACAAAAACAAAACCTGTTCAAGGAAAAACTGATATCAATAATTGCTCACGATCTCAGATCTCCATTTACACATCTTCAGTCAGTCTGCGAGCTCTTTGAAACAATAACTCTTACTGAAGATGAAAAGAAATATGCTCTAAAAGAATTAAAGCAGATTGCATCTTCTTCACTCTTTCTAATAGAAAATCTACTTGCATGGACAACCATGTTGATCCAGAAAAGCGGTGTTCATCCTGTACCCAGCAATATCCATGGGATAATTCAATCAGTAATGAACGAATTAAATCATCTCGCTGTCAAAAAAAACAACGCAATAATTCTGTCTGCGCCTAATGACAATGAAATCTCTATAGATCCAAATATCCTGAGATTCGTCAGCAGAAATTTACTATCCAACGCCATTAAATTTACCCGTTCCGGAACAATAACTGTGGCCTGGGAGATTACCGACAAGACTGAAGGAAAGACTCTGAAGTTTACTGTTGAGGATACAGGCATAGGCTTTGATCCGGATGTGACTCGACTCTTCAGTGACAAAAAACAACCCTCGCAACGTGGGACAGCCGGGGAAAAAGGCAGTGGCCTTGCCCTTGGCTTCTGCAAGGATTTCATCAGCCAGCATCAGGGCTCAATTACTGTAAACAGTAAACCAGGTGAAGGCAGCACTTTCACGGTCTATCTGCCGGAACTGAAAAAGGATTAGGACAAAAAAAAGCCTGGCTATGAATATCCGTGCGTTCGCACAGGATGCGAGCCGCACTATACTCCGCCAGACTCCGTCTGTCTTCGTTTGCGCGTTTGCCTTCGGCAAGCCGTGGAACCACGCGTTTGCTGCGCAAGCCGCGTTCGTTGCCCTCACGTTCCTTGTGCTTTGCACTGCGGTACGTGAGGTACTTAACTTCGTCGTTGCCAGGGACCCTTTTTTTTGTCCTTTTTCGCACGCTTCGCGACTGGCAACTCACTCCGCTTCCGCATTGCGGAAGCTTCGTCAACGTGCGTTTTGGCTGCGCCAAAGCCACACTTGCCACGGTCGTTGCCAGGGACCC
>NZ_BAAHXT010000019.1:0-37415 GCF_054657935.1 Spirochaeta dissipatitropha
GGCTGGTGCTATCCTGGGTTTATATGGTGGTCCCGCGGGAGTCGCAATAGGAACAACAGTTGGATCAATTTCAGGAGCGATAATTGCAGCCATGAAAGGTGCCGCTGGTGGTGGCTTGCTTGGTGCAGCAACCGGAAAGGTCATGGACGATAATATTTTCGATAAATTCAAATGCAACGACTGCAGTCACACTTTTTCAGACTAAGGAGGTTTGATATGACAAAAGACAATAAGAAATTTGGAAAGAATGTAATGAAAAGTGCTCTTAAAGGTGCTGCGATAGGTGTAGCAACAGCGCATTCGGCATCAAAGATCGGTAAGCCGCCAATACCCCCTAATCCTGGATTACCTGGCGATCCTCTTGTGCTCATTATTGGTGGTGTGCTTGGGGCAATTGGAGGAATTCTCATTGACGCATATAGTGACATGATTATGGATTAATGAAATCAGAAAGAGGTTTGCATGGCACCGATATTCCTGATGGAAAGGGGGCGTAGCTGGTCAGTATGCCACCGCTTCCATCAGGTTGAATGTAGACTGTCCGATCATTTGAAGAATCATTGACCACATAAAAATCAAGGTTTCTTTTCATTAATCTTGAAGGTAAATGTCTCAGTTGGTCTGGAAAATATGTTTTAGACAAATCTTCAACGTCAAATGGGAACACAGCAGAAAAGGAACGATAATAACCACTACCTTGTTCAAGATTATACAAACGTGCATCAATATCCTTGTACTTGAAATCAAATGTTTTTGCATCAAGAGCGCGTACAGTACCTTTTGTTGTTACGCATAAAAGATCATACTCAGCAGCAATATTTCCTCCACGCTCAGTTATTAAATTAGCATAAGCTACGTTTATATTGTGCTTTTGACTGTTTAGAAGCTTCCATATTCGATCTATAACAATCTTCTCGAAATAATATCCGGGGCCAGGCTTTAAGTTTTCAAATTTCATACAGCTTCTTAGAAGGGAGGCATTCAATTGTATGCTATTACGGTGAATTTGAGCTTTTAGTTGCGGGGAATGAACTGGTATAGTTCGTTTGGCTGTATCTATCCTGTTGTTGCGACTGTTTTTGGCCGGCAGACGTAGCATATATTCCCGGAATTCAGGGAAAGTAAGTAAATCGGTGGACAAGTCATAATCGATTATTTCGCCACGCTTGTAGATAATATTAGGTTCTTCACGCAATTGAAATCCAGACACAGTAAAAATTTCCTCAACACTTATGTCTACATAAATTTCTTGTTTAGCAAGAGTAAGATGACCACTGTCATTGTAACTCCAGATCTCCAGTATGCCTGCATCATCCTGATTAGCATAACAGATTGAGTCCGATAACCCCTTGTCGCAGCGTGCTCGAAAAACTTCCCAGACGGCAATTTGCTGTGGCTTTTGCCCACCGCCAATATTCCACATAATAGGTTCTGTGTGGTCCCAAACTTGCTCTTTAATAGTTTGAATTATAAGAGGGATATTGCTGTCTATGCCCTTGAGATCGAGTGTCGCAACCTTCACTCCACGACTGTGTAATACAGATGTAAGCCCCTTGGACCAGTTAAATTGCTGGGCACGTGTTGTTTCCAGCAGGCAATAGCCGGAAAGCTCTGTTTCAAACTGTACTGCGGGAATAAGATTAGATATATTCTGTCCGGTAGAGACCCCTATCATTATCAAAAATCTACTCCTTTCCTCATTAAACATGAATTTGACTAATTATAGTGAAGAACTTACAATAATGGTAGCCGAATGATTGTTAGAGGACTATTTTCCGTAGGCAATCATTGTCGTGGCTGTAAGTTGACCGTATCCGAATTCGGATACGGTTTTTTAACAAAGGAATACAAGTGAACTTTGAGCGGCGAAGATTTTTTCAGGTTGATTTTGAGGTGCTTGTTCCTATTCTTCGGCTTCCGTTTTATCATGGTGGATTATGGTATGGTCTTGTTGCTGATTTAATTCGTCCTGAACTTGAGGCTGATGGTAGTCTGAAAAAGCTTGGAATTGAATTGTGGCCTCTTGATACTGGAATACGTAGTCTATTTCCAGGCGAAACGGTTTCTGTTGCTGTAATCTGTCCTGAGGATATTGCAAAAGAGATCCAGCAGATTATGGAATCTTCCCGGAACAGATGCCGAACACTGACTGGGCCTCTGCTTCCTGGTAAAAAAATTCAATTTACCCGGATTACTGAACTTGGTGTCGACGGGTATTTGGATGCTGAAAGTCTACAGGTAGAAGTAGAACACTTACAGCAGTTGGATCAATTTCATTTACGAACACTTAGTCCGCTTCGAATGACTTCACCAAATGGGAAACAACATGGTTTTTTTGATCCATGGTACCTTCGAAGTAATCTACCCGATCTTAATTTTTTCAGAAAACTCTTGAAAAATGATTACTCTTCTTTAGAAGTAGTCGATGGAGCTGGAATCTGGTTAGATATGATTTATAACAAAAATTGTATTGGCGGATTTACCGGTTGTTTTTCTGTTCATGGAACTCCGGATAGGAATGAGGCAGAGCAGATTATTCGCATGCAGTATTTTGGAGCTGGAAAGAGCACTACATTTGGCTTTGGTCGGTTTTATATCCCTGAGCTCGATTCAGTTAGAGCCCCAGTTTTACCTCAGCGGAGAACTTCTTTGCTCTCTCGAGCGATGTCGTTACCTGTGTTGAGGGAGGCCCGTCATGGTATGAAGGAATCTTCTCCTGGATCAGATTCCGTCGATTATTCAGAGTTTACCCATGCTACCGATGTGGTCTTATCCAGAATCGGTCAGGAAGAAGCAGATGGCACACGACAGATTGGAGAGGTGCTTGAATTTAAAAAGAAAAAATCTGATTCTTCCGGGCACAGGAAAATTCAGGTTTTTTCTTCTCAGGATAAACTGGTTCTCCGTTCCTATTCCCTTGTACTTTCGGAGATGTTGGAATGTCACATTCCTTTATTGCATGAGGGGGCAATTGCATTCCGCCACATTTTGAGCCGTAAAAAAGCAACTCTCAGAATATCGTCAGCTATACGTTCAGGTATGCGCTGGGGTTTTAAGGTAGATTTACGACGTTATTTTGATTCGGTGCCTTCACCACTGCTTCTGGACCAAGTACGCGGGTTGTTTCCTCTTGATCCATTTGTTCAACGTCTTGAACACTGGATGGATTTTTTTGAATTGAAGCATATATCTGGATTGCCGCAGGGCAGTCCATTAAGTCCTGCACTAAGTAATCTTTACCTTACACCATTCGATCGTGACTTTACTCGGTTCCACAAGGGTCTATATTATCGTTATGCAGACGATATAATTTTTTTAACGCATTCCAAGGAGGCTGCTGAAGAAGCTATTTCCAGCATAGATAAGCTACTGTCAGCATGGCAACAGGAACTGAACCATGAAAAAACCATTATTCTGGACAATATTAATCAGCTGATTTTTCTTGGGTTTTATATCAGTGCCGATAAGGTGGAAGATGGAGCTGGAAAAGAGCGCGAACAGGTACACTGGCGACCACCATATCTGAATGAATGTAGTAACTCAAAAGTAATATATGTAACTCATTTAACCAGTAGACTCCATACTGAACAAAATAATCTTGTACTTGAAGGACAGGACGGACAGAAGAATAGCATTCTCTGGAAAAGTATTTCTCAGATACACGTAATTGGTAAAACCGGATTCAGTAGTCACTTTATGCACAGAGCTATGCGAGATAAAATTCCGGTATTTTTCTGTAATGCAACCGGTCAACGTCTAGGCCGTATGGTTCCTGATGACTGGATAGATTTAAAATTTTACGATATCCAAAAAGCATTCATGCAAGATGCTGAAAATGTTTTGCAGTCAGCAAAAAATGTTGTAAGTAGTAAACTATACAATTCAGCAGCAACACTCGAGCATTTTGGCAAGTCACCAGGTAGTTGCCTGGAAACACTCAACAAAGTAGCGACTGCAGATAATGATGAGTCCCTGAGAGGATACGAAGGTTCATACGGCAGATACTATTTTTCTCATTTTGCGCAGTTAGTAGAGCCATTTGATTTTCAGGGGCGCAGCTATCATCCTCCGAAGGGCGAGGTTAATTCAATTTTATCATTTGGCTACACTTTGCTATATAACAGAATATCTGCGGCTCTATCTGCAAGAGGAATGAATCCGCGCATCGGTTTCTTTCATGTCTCACATGGAGCTCATGATGCTTTGGCAAGTGACATTATGGAGAGCTTCAGATTTATAGTAGATGAGTTAATCATCGAACTAATTCAGACAAATTTCATTGTCAGATCGGATTTTGATCTTATTCCGAACAGAAACCAGGGCCTTTTCAGATTGAATGGTGACGGATTCAGAAAATTTCTACGACAGTTTGAGCTTAAAATGCACGAATCGCGGTTATGGGAAGGTGATATTACTGAGACACCGTTGGAAGCATTACAGGCTTGTGTTATTGACTACAGTGCTGCAGTGAAACTCAAACAACCATATACTGCCAGGAGACGCATATGACCTACCTTGTCACGTACGACATCAGTGACCCGAAAAGACTCAGAAAAACTGCAAAATCACTTGAGCGTAGTGGAGTCAGAATTCAGAAATCGGTATTCATTCTGGAGGTCAATCAACACAAAATCCGTTCAATCAGGAATGATCTTGAACAAATAGCAGGTCCGGAAGGTGATATTCTCATTGTTCCAATTTGTTCTGCCTGCAACAACAGGGTCAAGCGATTAGGGCCCGAAAATGAAACTTTTGTTATTGCCTGACTTGCAAAGTCAGTATGTTTTGAGTACAATTCGGTATGTTGTATAGGCTATCCCTGCAGTATTTAGGTGACTCTTTCCCAAGAGTTTTTGGAACAGACTGTTTTTTAGATTACCGGAATAACCAGATGGTGCCGGTGAGGGAATGGTAAAATGCAGTTGAGTTTCCGTACCGTCAGGGGTGTTCTATTGCTGTTTGACAGCCATAGCGAAGGAACTCATATCCCTTATTATCGGGGAAGTATGTATAAATTAAATCCTACTACATGTAGCTCTTGAAATGACCTCCGATTGCGGAGGTGTTAAGACCTCAGCATCTCCTGGATGCTATCATGTAAAATATTTCTTGAAATGACCTCCGATTGCGGAGGTGTTAAGACTGTTAATGAACATCTCTGTTGCCACATCGGTCTGTCTTGAAATGACCTCCGATTGCGGAGGTGTTAAGACGATTGTCATCGATCTCCTGTTTTTGCGTCGATCTACTTGAAATGACCTCCGATTGCGGAGGTGTTAAGACAATAGAATTCAACTCCACCCACGCCTCGTATTCATCCTTGAAATGACCTCCGATTGCGGAGGTGTTAAGACGATGCGGGCGGTTTGCCCGATGTCGAATGCCACGACTTGAAATGACCTCCGATTGCGGAGGTGTTAAGACTATCCTTGATATGATTTGGACCGCAGTTATCCATGTCTTGAAATGACCTCCGATTGCGGAGGTGTTAAGACTTACCAGAGTCACACCTGTCTTGATCTTTTCGACTCTTGAAATGACCTCCGATTGCGGAGGTGTTAAGACTCTTCGACGCAAGTAACTTACCTTCTCGAATCAATCTTGAAATGACCTCCGATTGCGGAGGTGTTAAGACCTCCTTTGGGATTATACATCCCTACATTAATATCTTGAAATGACCTCCGATTGCGGAGGTGTTAAGACTGGTAGCTACCACGGAAGTTCCAACTGCTATAACTTGAAATGACCTCCGATTGCGGAGGTGTTAAGACAATCTTTCCGCAGTTCTAATCATAGAAATTTGTCTTGAAATGACCTCCGATTGTGGAGGTGTTAAGACTTAGGTAGCTTTTCACAAACAGCACTCGTTGACTTCATTTGAAATGTATATATATACCGACAGTCTGGAATTTCCTTTTTTGTGGCGAGGGGCTGTCTAAAAGCATTTCTGTTATATATGGAGGTATCTATGAAAAATAGTTTAATAACATTTCTTGGTACAGGTAATTATGAGCTTACATCTTACTCAATGAATGGAGCCGTAATTGAGTGTGTGTCCTTTGTTCAGCAGGCTATTATATCTATGGCAAAAGACTGCTTTCTTAGTGAAGATGATGAGATTGTAATATTTGTAACAGCGCAAGCCCGACATAAAAATCTGGAAAAACTGCTGCAGTGTTTAACAGAGATTTCTCAAGCAGATTATTTAAGGTTTTCAACTAAAGTTGTAGATATTCCAATGTGTACCAACGAAACTGAAATTTGGGAGTTATTTGAGCAATTATGCAAAGTAGTAAGAACTGAGTCTGTTGTCCATGTTGATATTACGCATGCGTTTAGATTTATGCCTATGCTAGCCATTGTATTTCTGGACTACGCAAGAATGGTTCTGTCTGCATCAGTTGGACATATTTGGTATGGTGCTTTCGAAGCAAAGTGCAGCAACAATGGCATTTCTCCTATACTTGATTTCTCATCCTTTGCGGATTTGCAGCAATGGAATTCTGCTGTGGATTCTTTTTTGAATGCAGGAGATGCCAAACTTTTGCTTCCAGTTTTAGATAAGAAGTTACGAGTTTTG
The DNA here is from genome assembly GCF_054657935.1 of Spirochaeta dissipatitropha. Classification (NCBI taxonomy): domain Bacteria; kingdom Pseudomonadati; phylum Spirochaetota; class Spirochaetia; order Spirochaetales; family Spirochaetaceae; genus Spirochaeta; species Spirochaeta dissipatitropha. The sequence goes on from NZ_BAAHXT010000019.1 coordinate 6,581, forward strand.
CTTGCGCATGAAAGCACCCGAAGCTTAGCTGTACGACAGCAACAAAATCTTGCAAAACAGCTGACAGCTTTTACTGAAAATATCCGTGCTGTTCGAGGTGAAGCTTTGTACCAAGGTAAGGAATTTACACGCATAAATCAGAGTATAGAAGATCTGATAACTGAAATTGATGCTGTTCAACCTCCACTAAAACGGTTGTTAAAGGCTATTCGTAATAAGATTAATGGGTTTCAGACAGACTCGTTGGTTAATGGTATAGCTGCAGCTCGATGGTGTGCAGAGCATGATCTTCTACAGCAAGGAATTACGATTTTACAGGAAACTCATATTTCTTTGGTTCTTGATTCTGTTGGGCTTGATTACTCAGAAAAAGGGGCGCGTAACATTGTTGGTAGCTTGATGCGGTTTATGTGTGGCGGGAAGACTCCCTTAACCTTGGAGGATGCTAGTAATAAAATAATAGAAAGCAAGGACAATCAGGCAGAAAGGCAACAGGCTTTACAGGTAATTTCAGTGATCGTTTCGTCACCTGTTTTTTATTCATTAGGCAGTCTCTATAGTGACCTGAGACTTACAAGAAATGATATAAATCACGCTGGAATTACTAGCAATAGCAAAGTTTCTGCAATAAGACGAGCATTTTTAGCTGCTCTGGATAAAAGTGAATCTATAGTAAAGATATCTGGAAAGTTCCCTGGAAATTGAAGCTTATTTCCTTTTTTGATCATATGTTTTTCACTGCAATGCATCTATTCTGTAAGTGTAAAGCAGACTGTGTCTGCATCATTACAGTATTCAGGAGGTGTTATCATGACAGATATTATTTGTTCAAAGTGCAAGTCTTCTTCAGTAGTCAGAAAATCCTATGCAACTAAAATTGGGGCTACGGTAGGTTTTATTGGAGGACCTGTGGGCACTGCTGTAGGAATAACGGTTGGAAGCGCCGCTGGCGCTATACTTGCTGGACTGAAAGGTATAGCTGCTGGATCGGCGATTGGTGCCGGTGCTGGGAAAGTCCTTGATGATACGGTGATCAACGCCTACAAATGTAATCAATGCTCACATGTTTTTACTGTGTAGTGGATTTGCAGCTTAAGCAGTCTTGATATTTTCTGAAAAGCACATGCTGGAATTGACTCTGTTTGTGTATAACTCCGTTTGATTCAGTTTCTATTGCGATGCGTTTAGTAGTAGCGTATATTGGTATAAGATTATCAGCAAGAGAACGTGAGACAATACCAAAAACCGCTCCGAAGTCACCTTGTACAAGAATTACATCACCTGGATGTGTGACCTTCTCTATCCATGTATACACCGGTTGTAATTGCCTGGATAAAGAAGCAGATTCGGCGGGAATGTTTGCCCATAATTGTGAAATATCTTGTGTAGGGTATATAATTTCTTGAATGTCATATTCTTGTTTGGCCTGTTGCACTTGATTTGGGGTTAATTTATGATTCATTAATACTAATAGGTTCATGATGTTATCCTCGATAATATTCCTTTTATTTCAATGGTGGCGTCTCTATGATCGGTTGGATCATATATGGATACAATCCAGATGTTCTCGTCCATTTGATAGTTCTTTACGGTATCTTTTTTATTGCTTCTGAATATACTCGTTCAAGGGCTGTTTTCATCTTCGTTGGGTTTGTTGTATCCGGGCGTAATCCACAATGGTTTACATCATTTCGTATCAGTATTAAGTCACCGTATGCTTTAATCAACCAGGCATTGTTATGCAGGAATATCTCTGATGGCTCATCAATATTCATATTGGTTCTTTGTTTTTTTTGGGCCATTAGTCCAATTTTATCTGATAGGGTTTCACGGAATTCTCTTTCATATATTTTTTCCTGATCGATGAATAAGATTGCATAACTTAATAGTGTTTCCTGAAGAATAGTTATTCCTTGCTGTACCATTCCATGATCAATACACCATTGTACTGCGTGGAAACCATTTTTTACTTCATTTGAAGAAGAAAAAGAAGCGATTTTATTATTGATCAATTCAAGCAATGGTTCCAGAGCCCTTAAATTTTCTGTGTTTGTATGTTTCTTTAAATTGTGAATACTGTTTTTCAGAGATTCAAAGATTTTCCCTTGATAAATATCTTTACCCCTATTGGTAGCGATGGCTGGATATATTTCATGTATAGCTTTACTGAGTTCTCCCAAGCTCTTCGCTACAGCGTCTTTACCTTTAGTTTCACGTTTAATTGGATTCGCCCAACTCTCTATGCCTCGTTCCAGCTTCTCTGAGATGCCATAATTCATAAATACATCGGCGCCATTACTCCATTCCTGTAAGGTGTGAAATGAAGATAGTTCAAGTACCGGGGCATTCCTCTCCGATATCGGCATTTCACTACGGATTTTATGGGCCGGACCAAGTTTTTCGAAAGCTCCGTAATATATTCCGCCTATGCGTATTGAGTGTGTTACTTTCAAATAATTAAGTAGCACCATAGCAAGCATTGGAAGTGATCTGAATCCATGGGTTATATCGAGATGTATTTCGTCTTTTTCTTTAACTTTAGATACTAATTGTTGGAACAGGTTCCATATATCAATCTCGGTATATCCTTCGGGAATGTCAGTAACCGGGTAAACAGTTGGCCCTGCAGGGTACTGTAACAAAGCAGTCTTCAGACCACCCAGTGATGAGTCGCAATGTTTGTCCTGACTGCTTTTATTGAATCTTTCATGATCATCCCAGTTTCTTTCAGCGGCGTCCTTGGTTAGAAACACATAAAAAACATCATTGCATGACCAATCTTTACATATATGTTGGTACAGGGCTTCTTGTATATATTGAACATTTTTCACAGAGTGTCCGCAATCGAATACATAATTGCAACGAATATAATCATTTGTGCCTAAAAAACTGATACATATCTTTCTCATATTGATTCCTCACACAAGTACTAATGATAGTTCGATTTTAATAAAAAGCAAGAGAGTTAATAATTTGCATTTTTTTCCTCTATGTACATAATAAGTAAAAGTATGAATTTCTAATAACCAGAGTTGCTCAGATTATTACCAGAAAGGAAGGGCCATGATCAGAAAGCAAATAAAGGCATCGGGTTCTTTCCCGGAATTTTCTCCAACAACTGCACGTATAACGAGAGAATATCATTTCCATCTGCTGACACCGATGATTGGTGGTGATGCTGAAAGCTGGATAATAAACAGATCGGCTCCTGTCCGGGCTGCTTCATTGAAGGGGCAACTGCGCTTCTGGTGGAGGACCATGCAGGATGAAATGGAACATGATGAACTTCTAAAAAAGGAAAGTCAATTATGGGGTGGTTTTAGTCGCGACGATAATCCATTGCAATCACCAGTGAAGCTATCGGTAGTTAGTCGGTCTTCTATAGTCGATGATGTGAAAATGATGCCAAATGGAAAGGACATTGATGCCAATAATAATCCTTTATCGAAATATGTGCTGTTTCCATTGCAGTCTGAAACTAAGAAAGAAATCATGACCGAAGCAGAGTTTACGCTTCTTGTGAGCATGCCAGAAAAATATCTGACTGAAGTTGAGCAAACACTGAAGCTGTGGACGTTATTTGGTGGTGTGGGGGCACGTACTAGGCGAGGGTGTGGATCAGTATATTGTGAATCGCTGATGCGTGCATTTACCAATATCGATAGCGTACAGCAATTTTTAAAAAATAGTGCAAGAGGCGGCGAGGCCACATTCTTATATCCACGTATTGCTGGTGCGCAATTGTATTCCACAGAAGGTAAGAAAAATATAAAATCTCTTCAAGATAGCTACGGTAAGTATCGTCAGAACCGAGCAGCAGGATCCGGTGGTGGGGAACCTACTGGGCGTTCATATTGGCCTGAACCAGATGCTATTCGGCGCGTTAAAAAAAAGAATGCCTCATTACATGAGCCAGAGCATCCAGATGCGATCTGGTTTCGGAGAGCAGCATTTGGGTTGCCTATCATGACAGAGTTTAATTCAAAATCATCGGGGAATGGTAAGAAAGATCCGTCTGTTAAAATCAGTCTCAAACCAACAAAGGCAAGCCGTTGGCCTTCCCCGATGATTCTAAAAATGGTTCGTCTTGGTAACGGTAAAGAAATCAGTATAATGCTTGTGCTGAATCACAAGTTTCCTGAATCAATTTCTCTGGATAATCAAGAGCTGGATAAATCGGCGCATCCTGATAACACGCGTAACAAGGTTATGATTAATAATCCAAATGAAAAGCAGCTGGTATTGAATGGGAGAGGTGTTTACCAGGCATTAGCTGACTATTTGGGAATGAAGGAGGTGGGATGAGCGATAAAAACCTTATCCTCATATCTGTTGGCCCAGTTCAGGACTTTATTGCCGCGGCACGCAAACTCCGTGATTTATGGTTTGGATCAACAATGTTATCTGAAATATCAAAATGTGTTGCACGCAGCATGTATAAACAAGGGTGCACATTGATTTTCCCAGCGGTTGAAAATGATCAAGACTCAGCTGAAGGATATATAGATAAGCTAGTTGAGTTTAGTGAGTTTATAGTGGCTAACAAGATTCTTGTTATAGCAGATGCCGATAAGGATCCTGGCGCACTCCTATTGAATGCCGAGAAAGAATACAAAGATTTTTTTGCTAAAATAGCTACGGAAACAATTGAATCGATGAGTAAGATGTTTCCACACATCCCGATTGCGAAAGACATATTCTTTGCTCAGGTAAGAGACTCAGGTGAATTCTATGGAGTGTGGGTACCGATTGGTGACAATTATGTGCAGGCACGAAGGGCAGCTGAACAGCTTTTGGGTGCCAGGAAAAATCTGCGGAATTTCCGTGTTCCGGAATGGCAAGGAGCCGGTTTGAAAAAAAGTAGCCTGGATGGAGCAAGAGAAACCGTTTTGATACGTCGAGATGCTGCAGTTGCGGTTCCTGGTTTATTAAAAAGGGGCGAAGAGCTGGATGCAATTGGTTGTATTAAACGTTTCTACACAATTGGCGATAGTCAACTGAACAAGCATTTTAATGATCTGTCTGATATCGCTATTATTCCATGGCTTGAAAAGATCGAGCAAGATGCTGCGTTAAAATCGCTACATACTAATCTTGTTCAAAGCTACAATGAACACATAGAAGACAGCAATAATCAGAAGCCGGATAGATTTTGGAATTCCGAATACTATTTTGTGGAGAAATTTGACATAAAGGAAGAGCCTAAGGACGAAGTAAAATCATTTTACAAAGATCTTGATAGTTTGAGGCATCCTAAAGAAGCTGGCTTTCCACCAAAATATGCATGCATCCTGGTTGGAGATGGTGACCGGATGGGCTCTCTGATAAGCGAAATAGATAGTGTTGAAGGGCACCAGGAATTTTCAAAAAAGTTGAGTGAATTTGCAACCGAAGTTGGAAAAAGCATCAATCAATTTGGAGGTTCTCTTATATATGCCGGAGGTGATGATGTTATGGCATATCTTCCATTGCATAATGCGCTTGAGTGTGCCGATCGCTTGCGTATCGATTTCTACAATATAATGAAAGATGTTGTAGATTTATTAAAACTTAACTGTGATGTGCCAACGTTTAGCGCTGGAATCGCAATTGTTCACCATTCGGCGCCTCTTTATTCTGCACTGGAAATGGCGCGAGAAGCAGAGGGAATCGCAAAAAATGAAGGTGATCGAAATAGCATTGCAATAATTCAGAGTAAACGATCTGGTTCCCCCCTCAAAATATATGCCAAGTGGCAAAGTCCAAATGGTGATGTGTTTTCAGCTCGTGTAATGAAAATCGCAGGTTCATATAATTCCAGTGAATCGGGGTTATCTGTTTCTACAAGATTGGCGTATCAACTGCGTCAGATTCGTCTCGAATGTGAAGATCTTTTAAGCTTTAGTGTGCAAGCAGTAGATGGCAAAAAGCGCTTGATTCCAAAAAATCCTGCTTCAGCGCTGGTCCTCCGTCTATTTCGGCAAAAAGAGTTATCGGACTTGCTTATAGAAGAACTCTTGCTGCCGGCACAATCCATATCCCATCTTTCCAATGAAATGGTGCTTGCAAAGCAGATTTCAACCGTATTGTACAAAAGGGTAAATATATGAGGTTCTCACTTGCGACAAATGATCAGTTAATATTCCGTGATGGCAAACCATTTGGTGATGCAGGTGTGTTTGGAGGATCAGCAAGATCCTGGATTTTACCTCAAACAATTACTGGAATGGTACGCAGCGCAATTGGGCTTTCCCGTTCTCCTGAGTATTTTAAGATTACAGGGAACAGGGATAAAATCCTTGATGTGGGAGTTGAACGAATTCTGAATTATGTCAATCTTGACAGTGAAAGAATGGCTCTTTCTCCGCTACCAGCTGACATGGTGTTCACAAAAGCAGGTAGCGATGGTCGGCTTTTTGTATTTCCTCTGGAGTTTAGAGCCTTAGCACGAGGTTGCGGTACAGATATTCCAAATCATGACTGGTTATACCCAGTAGCTGAAACCCAGGAAAAACCAGCTAAAAATCTGCCATCCTTTCTATACTGGCGATTTATGGAGAAATACTGGTCCGGGGATCTGAAACAGGGTGAAGTCTTGACTGTAGAAGAAATGGGTATCGGATCGGTAATCAAGCAGTACCGAGTTCATAATGGTATAGATCGAGATAGTGGGGTTTCCAGCGATGGTAAACTCTTTTCTAACTCCGGAATTTATCTTGCAGCCAGAGCGCCGGGAGATGAGAGCACGTGTTTATCTCTATCTACATCCTTTTCTGTTACTGGCATGGAAAAAACAGATATAATGCCTTCAGAAGCTTATCTTGGTGGTGAGCGAAAAACGGTGCAAATTCGTCCGGATGAGGATAGTTTTCCACCTTTGATTCATTCATGTGCCAAGAAGAAATTTCTTAAAATTGTGCTTGCTACTCATGGGAATTTCGATAGTTGGTGTCCATCCTGGCTAATGCCGGATCTGAATAAAAAAGAAATATCATTTGTTACTATTCCTGGAACAGACTACTCAGTTCGATTGCGCTCAGCATGTATTCCTGGCTGGGAACCCATTAGTGGGTGGAATTTTGCGGCTGGGAAGGGTGGTGCACCCAAAGCAATGAAGAAAATGGTTAAGCCCGGTGCTGTATATCTTCTGGAAATCGAAAAATCGCAACAATCAGAAGAAATCGCCAAGTATTTCTGGGGAGGCAATCTTTGTGGACAAGATGAACACAAAGAAGGATATGGTCTCACCTTTACGGCTGTATGCGATAAACAAATATCTTCAAATTTATAAGGAGCTTTTTATGGAAAATGTGCTGTGTTCCATTCGAACACTAACTGCATTACATTGCGGGATCGGGCAAGGGGTTAATGATATCGATTTACCGGTGGCAAGGCATCCGGTTTCCGGGCATCCCGTTATTCCAGGATCATCACTGAAAGGCGTTCTGAAAGATGAATATATATCAGCAACTTTTGATAATGAGGAAAAGCGGAAAAAAGTTCATGCATTGTTCGGTGGGGTTCATGATTCCAGCTATGCATCGGCGATATCTTTGAGTGACGGAGTTCTCTTGTGCTTGCCTGTGCGTTCTTTCTATGGCACGTTTGCTTACCTGGCATCTCCATATACGCTCCAAATGTTGAAGAACGAATGTAATAGAGTTCAGCCTGGTATTAACCTTCCGGCTATTCCTCCCCTGAGTATTGCTGATCCTAAAAATGACAACTACAAAGCGATAATAACAGGAAATACGGTGCTGAAAACCCAAGGAGACAAGGAAATATTGCTTGAGGAGTTGGACGTGCTTGTTGATATAAGACAGACCGTGATTGCTGAAGAATGGGCGGCATTCATTGGGAAGCTTTTTTATAATGATCAGGAAGGTCGGGAACTGTTTTCCCGGCGATTCGCAATTGTTGATGATAATGTGCTCAATTTTATTACAGAAACTGCTTTGCCGGTAGATGCCCGCATAGCTATTGATGATGAAACCGGAACGGTGAAAAAAGGGGCTCTATGGTATGAAGAAACTGTTCCTGCTGAGACCTTGTTTACTACTGTAGTGACTATCGGAAATTCATCTTCTCAAAGTGTATCGGCCTCTGCTGTAGAATTAATTGAGTTACTGACAAGCCATGGTAGGATCCACTGTCAGATAGGGGGGAAATCTACCACAGGTAAGGGATTCTCTGCGGTAGACTTTCATCAAGATCTGGAAGGGAGTTGCTGAGAATGATAACCAAAAGTCAGAATTACTCAAACATAGTTTTTCAGAATATGCAGGAATTTATTTCAAAACAAGAATCTTCAGATTCGCATGAATTGTTACGGAGCTATAAAAGCCTATGTAAACGTAGTGGTGGACTGCTCCGAACTACAGGGTTAATGCAATTCCTTATTTTTCTGCAATCAAAAGCAAATGATAATGAGTATTATAAATATTTTCTCGATCATCTGAGGATAGAATCTGCGAAAATCAATGTGGCTTTAGGTTCGAGTGATTCCCGTCAGTATATTAGCATAATCAGAGAGATGAATCTCCCGGAATACATGAATACTACACGGATGACGCTTGGTCTTCTGCAATGGCATAAACGCCTTGCTGATGTTCTGATCCAAGGAAATGCGCATGGAGATTCGGAGTGATGGCAGGACAAGCAGTACGCACAGCTATAGGTGGAAAATGGCCGGATGATGACAATGGTATAAAGTGTTCAAATCTTGGTCTTTATTATGACAAATTGACGAGAGATATCCCCGAAAAGAATAATAAAGCTGCACTTTTAAAAAAATACACAGGAGTGCTTGCTTCGGTGTCTGATAATGTCTGTTACCGATATGCATATAAGAACTGGATGAATATACAGCGTAAGTTAGAATCGGAAGGTAAAGTTCGATGTATAGAAATTACATCAATGAGTCGGGTTCTGCTTGGCACAGGAAACTCATCGGTACTTGAAAATGGCATACAACTGAATACTCCCTGGGGTGTGCCCTATATCAGTGGGACCACATTGAAAGGATTGGTATCCTCTTACATGTCAAAGTATGGTGGTGATGCCTGGAAACGTAACAAAAACGGTCAGAAGAGTGAAGCACAGGTTGAACTGTTCGGTGGAGAGAAGGATGGCATTTCCTTTTCAGGCTCTATAGGCTTTACTGACGCCTGGTTGGTTCCCGATGGCACAGAATGGTTTGATCAGGATATAATTACTGTTCATTATCCAAAATACTATTCAGGAAAAGGCTGGCCAACTGGAATGGAGGATCCTGTTCCTGTTCCAATTCTTGCGCTGAAACCTGGATTGCATTTTTCTCTATCTCTCTATGGTAATTCAGTTGTACTTGAGCAAATTTTAGAAGTAATGCGCGATGCATTAAAGGGTGAAGGTATTGGGGGGAAGACCGCAGTAGGTTACGGAAGGTTTGCAATTGAAAAAAACAGCGAAGAAAAGAAAAATGAATCGATTGCTTCTATCGAGAAAAGTACAACAAACTCTGATTTCAAAGATCAATATGCAAAATATAAAGATAATTTAGATCCTGATATCAAGAATGCGTTGATAAAAGCATTGCTTCGTATCGGATATTGCAAAGAGTTGGAGACCTATTGGGATAATTTACTTCCTTCGCAGTCTCTTGAAAAATTCATTAATTCAGATCCTGAGAAGGCATCACTTCAAAAGGTTAATAAAAAATATAGAGAAATTTTAGAAAAATGTTCTATGGATGAAATAATTAGTGAAGATAGGTATGCAGTTTTTAATTTACTCATCAAAACTTTTGGTGCAAAAGAGATTTCTGAATCTAAACTTAAGATTGTTTCTGATCTTAAATATACTTGGGAAGACATGGCTTTATCAGATGAATTTCTTGAGGAATATGTTCTGTCTCCGAGTGAAGAGAGATCTGTCTGGCCTCCAGTAAGTGAGCTTATTACACTACTTAAATCAAGAAATATTCGCGGTTGCACAGACGAAGTAATAAAGCTAGTCTTGAGCGAACTGCATGATGTTTGACTATGATGAAAATTTAAAAATAAAAAACAATGAGTGCACAATAAAAGTAAGGAGCGCTAATGAATAAGCGCATGAATAGAAACTCAGCAGCAGCAGTAGTTGTCACCGGCTGCGCAGGGGGAATGGGTAAGGCAGTTGTATCTGAACTTCTGGCTGCTGGCTGGCATGTTATCGGAATAGATCAGGAAAAAGACCGGCTGGATGCTCAGAAGGTAGAGAATGCTGCTGCTGATTTTTCCACTGCAATTTGCGACTTGTCAGATTCGAGTTTAGATATAGAGAGTGTGTTGAAGCAGATTCAAAAGTTTGCGGAAACTCGTGCACTCGTGCATTTAGCTGGAATTTCAGCAGGCCATGGATGGGATGGAAACGCAGAAGAATTTTGGGACGAACAGTTTAATGTGCACGTTCGATCTTTTATGAAACTGATTAAGATTTGTACCGAGCCCATGAAAAAAGCTGGATGGGGTCGCATTGTCGCTGCCGGGAGTCCGGTTGGAATTGTAGGTGCTCGTAAACCCGGCTATGCTGCCAGTAAGGCAGCAATGCAGGGACTGGTAATGAGTGCCGCCAGGGCTTATGGAAAGAATGGTATTTCAGTGAATTTATTGCTCCCCGGCCCGACCAGAACCTATATGACCAATGATTGGTCGGATGAAAAACAAGAAGCAGTTGCGTCCGGAACTTTTTTTAATCGCATGGCATTGCCGAAAGAAATTGCGAACGCAATTCGTTTTTTGGTGAGCAAAGAGAATTCATACATGACTGGCTCAATTGTAGATCTGACTTGTGGGTCGATGTATGGGCACTGATTCAAACAAGCAGAATCGCTTGTTGGTTATTGGTGGAGGTAAGCAGGGTGAAGAACATATTACTTCAATCCTGGCTCATTCGGATGCTGTACTTGCAGGGATCTGTGAGGGTGATCAAAGCCGAAGGGAGTATTTGTTCAACAAATATCCTGGTGTCGCGATATATGAAGGACTGAAAGATTTCAGTGGTGATGATTTTGACGGAATTGTAATGGCATTACCACACCATGTGTATCCGCAGATATGGGAATCAGTCATAGACTGCGGTGTTCCTTTACTAAAAGAAAAGCCGTTAGGCAGAACGCCGGAGGAGGCATCTTCCTTTCTTTCAGAATGCCGAAATAAAAACATATCCCTCAAGACGGCCATTCAAAGACGCAACCATCCAAGCTATATGAAGCTACGGGAGATGCTGTACCTCAACAACTCAATGCAGCCTAAATACCAAATTCGAAGTATTTATGCTGGATTACATCTGGGGTTCGCGGCTCCGCAAACTGAAACTCCAGATACCTGGCGTGAAACGAAGGCATTTAGCGGAGGAGGTGCTTTGCTTGATTCAGGCTACCATATGATAGACCTGGTATTGTCACTTGCTGGTCAGTTTAAGGTAATTTCTTCCCATATTGCACGTAGAGAGAATGTATGTTCTTCCAATATGACTGATGATCATGCTGTTGTTTTTGGACGCAGCCTGAACGGGTGGGTCTGCATTGAATCCAGGACGTTCAGTGATATGAAACGTGAACTGGTCTGTATTGAAACAGACAGCGATTATTTCGAGGCAAACCGTGAAGGAGTGTGGAAGAACGGTAAGCAAGTTTTTTCCTGTGGTAGGGATTGGGCCGCAGCAATGAATACGCAGTTAAATGAATTCCTTGAGCTGTTGCATAGTAATAAACTTTATATTCCGGAAATTCGTGATCAGTATCCTGCAATGCGGATTATTGATCAGGCTTATAATATGAATGCCGGAGGACTATAATGCTGTATGAATTGCTGAATACGTTACGAGAATCTGATTACGCAAATAAGTTAAACCCGACTTTTCAACCGGAGACTGTGTTTTCTGAACTGACAGCATACAAAAAGATTCGAAGTAATGCTTTCTCGGACATTACCTCTACCGAAGGCACTTCTTTGGAGCATGTCGCAAAAGCCTGGCAGTTGTACACCGGTGGAAATTATGTGGCATCCCGCAGTGCATTTATGCACATAATAAAAAGCAGTACTGCCTGGCGAGCCTGGGCACTGCATGGCTGTGCACGTAATGAACTGGTACTAGGGAATTGGCGATCGGCTGGTCACTGGGTATTGCTATCAGCACAAGCGGCACGCCGTGAAAATGATAGTATTCAGCTGGCACACAGCTACGAAACATATGCCGAGCTCTTGCTCAGAACTGATATACCTTTGCAATCGCTTGAGGTCTTTGGTCGTGCGGCCTCGCTGGGATTTCAGGATGTATCACATGAGGTTCGACTTCTTATTATGCAGGCGTGTTGTCTGGGACGGCTCGGGAAAATTGTTCAGGCTCAGGACAAGTTCATTACAGCTTTTTTTACACCTGGAAATCCTGATGGTTCAGCTTATGCCCTGGTAAAAGGCTTATTGTCAGCATACTTACGGGAAGACACTACTGCAGTCGGTGAACTTACGCAGATTGCAGATGACTATCCTGATCAGTATGATTTGACTGTCGTTAACTATGCCCTGAAGCAAGTATTGCTTGAGTTGACTCCCCGGAATTCCGAATCACTTTATTCAAGGCTGCATAGTTCTGTAGAAGAAACTCGGGTCAAGCAGGTCTCTCCGGTGGAACAGGCGGTACTATCTGTATTTGTGGAATCAACACATGTTCCCGAAATCACCCCTGAAGTACCAGTGACGTGTGAACAATGCTCTCCGGTTGATAGAATATACCAGCCGGATTCATTCACTGATAATATTATAGTTGAAATAGCGAAAGTCCAAAACATTCGCAGCGCGATGAAATATCTGAATGTTTAATATACTTCCAGGGAGAGGGAAATGCAGAAACTGATTATATGCACTGTAGGCACTTCAATAACCAATGGGTGCCCTTCACAGCGAGAAATAATCCGCGAGATCTGGGAATGGGATGATCCTGTAAGTGATTTTGCAACTGAGGTGCGGGAAAAAATCCGATCTGTAAAACGCGAAGATATCCGGAAGCTTTCGGCAGAGACCAACTCACTAGATAGAATCGGTGTATTACCTGATGACATGGTAGTGCTATTGGCAAGTGACAACGCTCCGGGTAGAGTCAGCGCTGAATCTTTGCGTACAGTTCTTGTACAGCATTTTGCACTGCCTGAATCTCGAGTGGAAGTCAAACGCATCAAAGGACTGCAGGTGCATGATTCTGAACAGCTTCGTACCATAGGGTTAAAGAATTTTGTACACACAGTATTAGAGTACCTGGAAAATCCAGAGTATAATAAACATGCTTATGAAACCATTCTTAATCCCACAGGCGGTTTTAAGGGGGTGCTCCCATTCTTGACTACACTTGGAATGTTGTATGGAAAGAAATCGGTATACATCTTCGAGTTCTCTGGAGAACTTATAACACTGCCACCACTTCCTTTTTCTTTTGATCTCCATCTATTCGAGCGGGTTAAGCCGGGTCTGCAGCATTTGGAGCAGAGTGTGGCTGTTTCTGAACAGGAGTTCCTGTCAAAGGTTCTGAATTACGTGGATGAAGAGCGGAATCTGTTTCTCTCTTTCACGGAGCCTATGGAGAATAAAGTAACCATATCACCACTGGCATATGGTCTGCTGTCAATGGATGAGGGAAATGAAAAACCGCTGATAGCAGAATCCGCCTTGAAAGAATTGGGAAAGATAGATGGTGTCTCTTCTGTGGTTATAAAGCGGTTGATCATGAATTCGAACAGACCTGTGTGGCGAAATAATCATAGTGAACGGTGGCACAGTACTGATTTGCTGGTAATAAAACAAAGCCGGACCGCAGAGCGAATTGCGGGTTTTGTTAGAGACCGGCGATTCCACGTCACCAATGTGTTCTCCGATCATGATGTGTACGAGCGAACTCTGAGCAAAATTTCACGACGGAGTTTTGATAATTCAGTTTTTGTCGAGTGGAATGATGCTGGCGATGTTGGTGTTGAAGAGACCGATCGCGATGCTTTAGCCGAGGAGCGCGATCTTCTGCTGATAGAGAAGCGGGATTTGCAGGAAGCAATGCGAACGCAACAGGAAGCAGCCGTTGAGCAGGAAGCAAAGCTCGATCTTGCACTTGAGGAGTTGAGAGAGTACAAGAAGCTCTGCGAAACGCTTCAGCGTGAACAATTAGCAGAAAAATCAGTAAAGGAAGAAACGGAAAATATCGCTACTCCGGCTCCGGAGACCGTTCTGGCTCCGGAAAAAATATGGCGCAAAATCTTCGGTCGAAAAAAGCAATGAAATACGAGGGAAAGTGTCAACTTAACGAGTATTTGACCCCTATAAGATAGAAAGGAGTGTAGGAATGAAAAAGTTTGTAATTAGTACTATTCCCTTGCAGGATATTGATCCCCTGGTTTATACACCGGAGGCAAACAGTAAGATAGACTATGATAAGGCGGTGAGGTTTCCGGTAAACGCGGTGCTTGCTTCAGATCTTACATCAAAAGATAGTGTAAAGGTAGTGTTGTTGACCAAGGATGATGTCAACGGTGACAGCAAGCGGCAAGCACAGAATTTTAGGTCTGAGTTGTACGGTATTAACAATGAAATCGGTGCCGATATTGAAATTCTGGAAATAGATTCGCCATTTGAAGAAACCAAAACGATACACGATGATTTGTTTCGTCGGTTACTGGACATCCTTGAGGATGATATTGAAATAACTGCAGATATTACGTACGGGCCGAAAACATCCCCATTAATTCTCTTTTGTTTGCTGCAGTTCGCGGAGAAATTTCATGCTGCGGATATCAAGAATATTATATACGGGAAAGTTGATTTTATTGATACTGAAGGTACTGGGGTGCGGCGTGCGCAAAACGGGCAGCTATCCGATATAACCTCGCTGTATTATCTGAACTCACTCATGAATTCGATGGACAGCAGCTCTGCGACTGAAGCCGTAAAAATGCTGGATACAATATTTTCGTTGTAATGGGGGAGCGATGACTGAAAAAGAAGCCAAGATTGAAGCTTTATACCAGGAGCTCTCTCAGATTGACTCCACAAGCGATGTTCAGTTGTATGGAAAAGTTAAAAACAAACTCTTTGCGATCACTTATGAGTACTATAAGCAGCGATATGGTAAACGAGTAGAGACCGACTATGGTTTCACAATAGAGTTTGAATACGGTGAGGAAGTCTTTAAGACGGTTGCAGATTGCCTTGTTTCCTTCGTTAATTCACCTGTTGCTGTCTTTCTGCATTATCTAAATACTTCTGTCAGTCGAGTTGTTAAGTCAGCAAAAGAAGAGGATTATAATCAGAATACACGTGCAGGCATTTACGTTCCCAGAAAGACAAGCAAAAAGGCCAAAGATATAGCCAATGAGGCAGAGAAGGCAGGGAAGAATCTGAATTCTCTGTCTGTTCAGGAATCTCTTTCCATGGAATATGGCGTGCCACTAAAGACCGTACAGCGTTACGTAGAACTGTTAAGTTTCCACCGTGCACCAAATGAATTTGGTGATTCAGACGACGGAGGCGATTCAGATGATGCGGTTTCTTTTTTTGATATCTACAATAATCCCGATGAGATAGCCCACGACAAGCTGCTGGAAAAGCAGATGGATAGAGAAAATGAGTTAAAAATAAGACTATCGGCATTAGATGATATATGGCAGAAAAAACAGGAGAGGGTGCAACCTCGGCTTTCCTTCTTGCTGACAGCACAGCTGTTGAGAGAAATACGTACTCAGGATGGTTTTCTAGATGCCTTCATGGAGCTATACAGAAGCTATAAGTTCATTAATACAGAGGTGCTCGATTCTTTCCTGAAGGATAAAGAGCTGCCCACCCAAAAGGAAATTGCCAGCATATTTGAATTAGATGAAACGCAAGTGAGCCGTGATCTAAAAAATATAAGAATCGATTTAAAAAAGTGTCAAGAATTCGATTAGTTGCCACTATTACATATCATAAGGAGTTCTAATTATGTTTGATCCAAGTAAATTCACAGTAACAAAGGCTCGCCCGATTCCGGTAATACTACTGCTGGACGGCAGCGGCAGCATGCATGGCGAAAAAATTACTGCGCTGAACAAGGCTGTTCATGAGATGATAGAAAGCTTCAAAGGTGAGTCTCAAAAAGAAACTGAGATTCAGGTAGCTGTAATTACTTTTGGGGGCGATGTGAAACTTTCTTTGCCGTTAACCTCTGTGGCGGAGATTTCTAATCCCATGCTGCAGGCGAACGGTGGTACGCCAATGGGAGCAGCCCTGGCAATGGCCAAGGCAATGATTGAGGATAAAGAGACGATTCCTTCAAAGGGCTATCGCCCGACAGTTGTTCTGGTATCCGATGGTATGCCTAATGATTCTTGGGAGCAGGCAATGCATGAGTTTATCTCTTCCGGACGCTCATCGAAATGTGACCGCATGGCAATGGCAATTGGTAACGACGGTGGTGAAGATGTACTGAAGAAATTCCTCCATGGTACTGAAAATCGTTTGTTTTACGCAGGAGACGCCTCATCGATCCATCAGTTTTTCCGCCAGGTCACCATGAGCGTAAGTGTTCGCTCTAAATCGGCAGACCCCAATAAACTGTTACCTTTTTCCCCCCAGGATCCTACAAATAGTAAACTTGCAGAGATCACTGACTTTTAGAGTATCTGTCAAGGGGTAATATCAGCGAAGGGGAAGCAGTAGATGCGAATACATATTATTCACGATACATCAGGAAGTATGACTATACTTGGGAAACCGGTAATAGTAGATATGTCCACGCGCGCTGTTGCTCTGTATTCACGTATATGTACAGATCTAACCACGTGTGAAGTGGATGTGCTGGAGTGGAACGGCAGCCCGAAAGAACTACCGGCAATAATGTATGAGCATGTGGTTAACTACGCACTTGTGCTTACCGATGGCTTCTATTCACGAGGAGGATTCAGCACAATACTGCATAGTATACGTGAACATGGGATCACCTGTCGTGTAGTTCTTTGTGGAGAGGACGCAAGGAGGCCCCGGGAGGACTGGGAGTATTCGGCTGTAGACATTCTGAACGCATTTGATGATGTCCTGAGAGCCAAAAATGTTTAAAAAGTGCAATGTGCATAGGGCATGGGGTGCGAGTGTGCAAGGGCCAGGACATATACGTCAGAACTTGCCGAACCAGGACTCGTTTCTCATTCGCCATTTTCGTTGGGGTTCGGTTGCAGTAGTATCAGACGGGTTGGGGAGCAAGCGATTTTCCCATATTGGATCGAAAGCTGCTTGTGCTTCAGTGGTACAGGCAGTCTGCAAAGCTCGTCAAAATCCAGAGTTGGATGCTCGAGACTTTTTGAGTTTGGTACATGCGTATTGGCTGGTTAACATTGCCCCTCTGCGAGCTGCCGATTGTGCTGCGACATGTCTGTTTACCTATGTAAATCAGGATTCAGTTCTTATCGGTCGGCTTGGGGATGGTCTTATTGGTGTGCTTGGAAAGAATGCAGCTCCGGACCGTCTGTTTCGCGAGCATAAGGGTGATGATTTTTCCAATTCCACCCACTCGCTGGCAAGCAAATACGGCTTGCAGTGCTGGGAACTGGAGCGCCTTCAACGAGATCATTGTTCGACAGTTTTACTGTGTACTGACGGGATTTCCGAGGATATTGCGGAGGGGAGCGAAATAGCCTTTATACAAGAACTTGAACAGACAAGCTGTGAAATAAGCAATCGTAAAAACTCAGTCGAGTCCAAAACATGGCTGGTTAATTGGCCAACAGCAGGGCATACGGATGACAAGACACTGGTCTTTCTCGGAGGGATTTGATGATGAACACCGAAAGTGATATTCCAACAGAACTCTTTGATCGTTTTTTTATTCAACATCGGATTAAAAAGGTACTTGGCGCTGGCGGACAAGGCATGGTTGTCTCAACAAAAACACCAAATATTGCTGCTAAAATTGTTCTGGATGAGGCTGGGAGACCAATAACTAAAGAGACCCATCCGGAACAGTTTGAGAGAGCACAGGCGGCTTTTGAAGGACTTGTGTTGATGCCGTTGCCCGATGGAATAAATGTTGCCCGCCCCCTCACCTTGCTGGAAAGTCATGCTGGGTATGTAATGCGAATTATGGATGATATGCAGCCACTTTCTGGTCTTGATTCATTACTTGCTGTTCCTGAGAACATTACGGACTACCCGGTTTGGATTGTTGGTAGCGGAGATAAAAATAAACCAGAGCCGCAACATCAGCAGCTGTATGTGTACTGTAAAAGTGGTGGCCTGCGTCGACGGCTGGAACTACTGACCCGCTGTGCCTGCGTACTGGCGGAACTACACAGCAGTGGTTTGGTGTACGGTGATTTATCGCCCAACAATATTTTCGTCACTGAGGATCCAACTTATGCACATCAAAATATATGGCTGATCGATTCAGACAACATTTCGATTGCTTCCTTTGATAACTCGATTGGGTCTGGTGTGTATACACCGAGATACGGTGCTCCCGAGGTGGTAACTGGGCAAGCTAAATGCAGTCAGGATTCTGATGTTTATTCTTTTGCAATTATTGCTTTTGAGTTGCTGGCAATGCTTCACCCGTTTTGGGGCGACGCGATTGAAGGGGTTGATTCAAACAATGACTGGGATCAATCGGATTCAGGTATCAATAGCAGGAGTGATATAGAAACAAAAGCATTGGAAGGCAAGCTGCCGTGGGTCGATTGCCAGGATGATGACACGAACAGCACCAATAATGGCTTGCCTCGGCCTCTGGTCCTGTCTCAGGAACTGCAGATGGCTTTTGATACCATGTTTACCAAAGGTAAAATTGATACAGGAAAAAGGCTACCGGCTATTATCTGGCCTCGTTTGTTTGCGCGGTTGGCTGATACAACAATAGCCTGTGGAGAGTGCGAGATGTCCTGGCCTGGTCAATTAGAAATCGAAAATTGTCCCTATTGCAATGCATCATTGCCCGATGTATTGACCCTCTTGGATGATTCCACAGTTTGTTTTATGCGGGAAATTGATAGTAACAAAGCAATTGAAATACCAATGCGTGTGCTGCTCCCGTTTGATGTTCGACTCCATGGTACGCCTGGCCTCACTATACATCTGACTGATTACAGCGAACACACCGAGCTCATCGTTTCCAAACCGGACCAGGCATTCAAGGCTGATATAAGCTGTGAGGTAGTCCTTGGTGAAACAGTTGAGCCGGTATGCCACTCCATCATGATTGAACTCGATACTACTGCCAAAGATAATCTGTACATTGTTTTGAAAGAGGGCGGTCGAACCATCCGTCGACTCAAAGTAGCCATCCAGGAGGCAAAGTGAGGCTTAATGATGTCCCTGTGCTGGACAGTTTTACATATGAATTCCAGCTTTGTGATACCAGCAGTCAGCTGGATGGCATCGGAAGGCTCTTAGCTTATAAAGACAGGTACATTTTTCAGGGCTGTGAGATAGAGCTTGTTCATCCGTCAAAAGCAGCTGATCTGAATCATTATCTGGCAAGAAATCAAGCTCATGCCGCAGAGATTCAGTATCAAGATAAGAGTGGTACGATTCTGATGATGGTCAATTTTTTTGCAAATGAACTGGATGTCGGAGAAATTTCTGTACTTCTCGGAGACAATCTGAACAGATACTTGAAACCCGATAATGGTCTGGCTAACAGCTGTATGTTTAAAATGCAGGGTCAGGAATATTTTATAATTTCTGGTTCACCTGACGAAGGGTCTGCTTTCTCAATTCACACAGGTTCTAAACGTATTGATGTTCACCAAAGTTTACTCTCACGCACCAATCAAACTTCAGGTGAAAAAAAAATCTATTACGAGGCCTGTCGTATTGCCCCACAAAAGAACTTGCAGCCAAAAGCTCATTTTCGCCTGGCCATGGGCAAAATAATATTTTCGGATAAAAAGGTAGCAGTATCTGAATACACTAAGCAGCAGCTGGATGAAATACGTCAGACCACAGGTAGTTATCTGCAGGCGTGGGACGAGTACGCCAAAGTACGCGGAGAGCGAGTGCTTGAACGAGCAAGGGAGTTCGGAAAGCATAGATACATTAACAGAGATCGTTTGCAAAATGGCATGGATCGATTTTATTTTGAATCGACGCTACCTGCCGTAAAAAAGGGTGACGCCGTGGAGCTGGTTGCCACTGAGCCACTGTTTTTGGAAGATCTTGCTCTGAAATGGGATGAATATGTAGAACGAAAACTGAAACGTAAAGAAAATACAAGTATGGAAGAAACGCCGGAATCCATGCAAGGAAAAGTACATAAAATTGAAAATAATATTATGGAAGTTTATTTTGAGGGCAATAAAAAAATAAGTTTTAATGAGTTACCACTGTTGGTACTGTCCACCCTCGGTGAGGAAACGCAGCTGGAACGGCAACGTACAGCCTGGAACAAGATAAGTAATGCAGAAAGCGGAATTCCACACCTGGGACTGCTGTTGGAGGATAGGGGGAAGGTCCCGCCTCAGAAACCCGGTAAGGAAGTACCTATGACTGCGTCGGTGTACAAAAAAATATTTTCCAATGAACCGACACAAATACAGCGTGATGCCATTCGAATTGCACTATCCACACCCGACATTGCACTTATTCAAGGTCCGCCTGGAACTGGAAAGACCACGGTTATAACAGCTATTCTTGAACTATTGAATGTTGCTCATGATAAAACAACATCATCTGCAGGCCGTGTGCTGGCATCATCATATCAGCATGATGCGGTAATAAATATGATTGATCGGTTGAATATCAACTCTATTCCAACCTACAAATTTGGCAACCGGTCGAGTGCTATAGAGTTTCAGGATAATATTCTTAGCTGGATTTCTTCAGTCTCAGACAGGGTTCGTCAGCAAAATCCGAACCTGGTTATTACTCCAAATGAAGCTGCGATCAGTACAGCTGCTGCGGATTATGCTCAACGGCCAACCCTGCAAAAAGCGGACTTCATCTTGTCCTTATTGCGTGGCACAGCCGATATCACTTCTGATTTACGTGAAGCCATACTTGATCAGAAGCGCATACTTGTTTTGGAAAGCAGCCCTGATTCGGCTTCACAGGATCGAACGGTGCGGATTATCCGCAGTATGCGCATTGATGTAGAATCATTTCTAGATGATGGACCTGATCGAGCGCTTGATGTGTATGCCGCGTTGGAAAATGATCTGAAAACCGAGGATCGAACTTTGCTCAAGCGGGCGGCAACAGTTGATCTGAATAATCCTGGCGATATAACAGCACTGATCAAAGAATTGCGGTATCTTAAGCGCCGTTTGCTGGAGCAGTATACACCAAGACCACAATATGCCGGTCATAAGCGAAACGATACGATTCTGGACTTATGCCGAGAGACAGTACAGTGTATACAACAGAGAACGGCACAGGCAACTAAAATTGATCGTGTGTTGTCTGATTGGTTGGCCGAACTTGAGTACAATATGTTCGGCATTCAGCACGACCTCAAAAAATATAACTATGTATATGCGTCAACGACCCAGCAGTCAGAGGGCACTGAAATACGAGCCAGTAAGTATGACCGGAATGATAAACGCTGGTTTCTCTACGATACGGTCATCATAGATGAAGCAGCGCGGGCAACTCCCCCGGATTTGCTTATTCCAATGTGTAAAGCCGCCAGACGGATTATTCTGGTTGGTGATCACCGCCAGCTGCCGCATATGGTAGAGGAAGAAATCCTTAGTCGGATGGAGACACCGGACACCCCGAGCCATGAGAACGACGTGATTGATGCAGATCCTTTTCGGTTGAGTATGTTCGAACATATGTTCACTCGACTGAAACAGCTGGAGGCAATTGATGGCATCTCCAGAACAATAACGCTTGATGCCCAGTTTAGATCGCACCCGCTGCTAGGGAAATTTGCGAGCGATTATTTTTATGCAACGCATGGTGAGGGATATAAATCACCGCGACCGGAAGATGATTTTGGCCACAGTTTGCCCGGCACCACTGGTAAGCCTGCAATGTGGGTAGATGTACCGATGGCTTCAGGAAGGGAAGAGCGCAGCCCTTCCGGCAGTCTTGTCAGAGATCCCGAAGTCGACAAAATTGTCGAGATGCTTGCTGACTGGATGCAGTCACCTCAAGGTGCAGAACTTTCATACGGAGTTATTTCGTTTTATCGTGCTCAGGTTGAAGCTATTCGCAGTCACCTGAAAGACAGATTTGATATTACAGAATCGGAAAGGCTAAGAATTGGCACGGTTGACTCGTTTCAGGGCATGGAGTTTGACGTGGTTTTATTGTCGGTAGTACGAAGCAATAGCAGGGGTAACTTTGGTTTCCTCAAGTCAGTTAATCGGTTGTGCGTAAGTATGACAAGGCAGAAGCGCCTGTTGGCAGTTGTCGGCGATAAAGAATTTTGCACCAGCGTTGCTGCGAGAAAGGCAGAAGCAGTACCCGCATTAGCAGCATTTGCCGATCTTTGCGCACAGCAAGGAGAAATATTATGACTTCCAAACTTTTAGATTTCCCTGCTCCACTGCTTGGGCTTGAGCTTGCTGTTTCAAAACCAGTCTTTTGGCCAATGTATGAGTATACAGTGGGAATATCCGGTCTTGCTGGTGCCGATCGCCAGGTTTTCGAGACACTAATGCTGAAACTCATTGATGCCGGATGTACAGATCCGGTACGTATGAGCCGGAAGACAGGATTGGAGATGGATTTTGTGCAATTCCTGCTGCAGCGACTGGAGCACACTCAATATATCCATGATGATCTGACTCTGACTCTGACTCCGATGGCTGAACGAGCCCTACGTCAAGTCGACAATAACAAAGAGCAGTTATTGTACTTTCTTATATATCGCGATGCCATTTCCGGACAGATGATGCCTGTGATGATCCCTCACGGATCAGAACAGCTGCTGGCAGCAGAGGATGTATCAGAAGGTGAAAATAATGAAGCTGGTTTAGCCCTATCCTGCTTTCAATACAAGCCAATGGGGTCGACCGGCAAAGCTGATCCGCGAACTCACAGAGTAATCGCCTGGAGATTTCCCTCAAGAAGTGAGCCGCACCCCCCTTCAATTATCGAAATCCAGAAAATTGCTGCAAAATATGCACGCGATACTGGAAAAAGGGCACAGGCAATTCGCGTTGAACCTGCGTCAATTGTAGCTCAACCGGTGTATGTTCGGGTTGATGTTATGCTGCAGGCGACAGAACGAAAAGACTGGCTGGTTACCGATGGTTTTGGTGGAGATCTATCGCCGGTATTGGAAAGAGCATTAACTGGTATTGACCGGGATGAACAAAATTGGCTGAAACAACAGAGGAAGAAAAGTACCTCTAAGCCTGTCTCTGCGCAAAGCAGCCAAGCCGTAGGTACATCTGCACCTACAAAACCAATGCAGGAAATATATGATTGCTTACATATAATCCGGGATAACCTGCGCGATTATATTGAGAATCCGCAGACAAGCGACCAACTCGAGGAATACAGACAGATACAGAATAATGCAGCAATAAGCTGTTACTCGGCGTTTGAATGGGTGCTGTTTTATGCAGCTAAAAAACGACCGGGAGAGAAAGATCGTCTCAAGCAGCTTTATCGCATGGGAAATAAGGAAACAATCGGTAATTTTGTAACTGGTATAGCCGGAGAGCTCGATTTTATAATAGAGGCTGCTGTAGAACGGCGCATGCAGGTTAAAGCCGGAACAATTCGAGGCTCAATGAACGGACAGCCGGAGCTGTGGTCATTATTAGCGCTGAATTTTGCCGATGCCCATGAAGACTCAACCCACCCTCTGCACAACCTGGTCGAAAGCAATGCTGATTTGCTTGTTCAATTGTCCGAGCTTGGTCAGAAACGAAATGCTGCTGCGCATGGCGACGGGGCTGAAATGTCCAAGGAAGAAATAGCTTCATGGTTGGATCGAATAACTGCATGCAGCGCTGTCCTGTTACCCGATTTTGATCCTGGCAAGGAGGGTCAGTATGAAGGTGATGTATCACGAGGCAAGACAAGGACCAGACAGCAGCAGCTTCGATATGAGGCTGAGATTCGAGTAGAGGAAGGGCTTGGACTTGCGGTACAGCGTGCCGTACCACAGCAGGTTTATAGCAAGCTCGTGCGAATGGAAATGTGTCGGACAGATAAAGAAGTAATATTTCGTCCCGAGGTTGTTGGAATACTGTACGAGCTGCTTGAACAATGTCTCTGGCAGCTGCTGCACAACTCGTATGCCGATCAAAATTTTGATGGGCTCAATGCTGCTGGGGCTGATACCCTGACACAGAAGGCATTCACGAAAGCGTTTCAGGCAGGTTTCAAAGGATCTATCGAGGAGCTGAAGAGCCTAAGCAGTGCCACCCCAGAGAGAATTCTTGGCAGCCTTGGGGGACGCAAGAACAGTTTGCAGGCTCATTGTATCGCATACCTCTTAAAGGCCGACACACAGGAACTCCAACTGCTTGCACGCGAGCTGCCGTATATGCTCATCAGAACAGATCATGTAGCTTCGCTTCGAGGGCACGGTCACATCTCACAGCTTGAACCGGCGACAAGTCGTCAAATGGTAACTGCGGTCACCTTAGTCTTCGATCTAATTCGTCAAATGGTAAGAATAAATATTTGGTAAAACCACACTCAACATTGCAAGGAAGGAACAATGGAGCAGCAGATAGAGCAGGAATACAAAAAGCTTGAAGAAGAAAAGATGCTACTTTCCCGGAGAGAGGCCGCAGTTCGCAAGAAAGAACTTGAAGCCGAGAATGCATTTCCGGATCTGTTCAAGAAACGTTTTCAGGAATTTGATAATCAGTGCAATGCGAGATTACAGCAATGTAACGAATGGGAGCGTAGTTTTGCCCAAAGGGAGAGTATTATAGCCGAGCGCGAGTTGAAGTTGACACAGCGTGAATCAGAATTAGAAATCGGCATACTTCAGCAAAGGAGTAAAAAACTGCATGAACTGGAGACGGAAATTGTCCGACAGCGTACTGAACGTTTAAACGAGCTGGAAAGAGAGCTTGCAGACGTGCGCCGACAACGCTTGCACGCAATCGAGCAGGATGTCCAGCAGAGCTATGATGAACTTGCCAGACAGCAGGAAATCGCAGGTGAACAAGAAACAGTGGTGCGAAAGAGAGAGTTGGCGCTTGATGAGCAGAAGCAGGATCTTGATTTTGAAAAACGACGCCTGGAAAACGAGAAACAGCGACTGCAGCAGATGGAACAGGAAATTAATGCTGAAGTTAATCGCCGAACGGAGGTGCGGTATGCCTCCTTTGTAGAAGAAGCAAACGGTTATAATGAGGAGCTGCAGCGGCTGCGTAACAGCATACAATCCTCAAGAAAGCTAATGCACTTGTATGAGGATATGAAGAACGAACTTGGTTCAAATCCTCATGAGGCACTCGAAAATCTGGCTCGTCTGAAAGTCGAGCTGGAACAGGCGCATGAAGAATTAGCGAGACGTCCCTCGATGGATTTGGCACAGCGTTATAGGGAAGTAGATGCGGAACTAAACAAATTCCGGCAAAAAGAGCAGGATCTTCATGAAAGAATGACTGAGTTTGAAAGGATAATTCAAGAGAATGTTCGCATGCATCAGGAAATATCCCTGCTAAAAACCGAGAAAACCAGATTGCAAGAGCATAATAACTTTTTGGAGAACGAACAGCAGCGTCTGACCGCAGCCTACAAAACCGAAGAAGGTCGTGAGTCACGTATCGAGGCTATCGAGACTCCCCTGATAAAAAATACACTTAGTCTTATGTCGCAGGAAGCTTTACCTGAGTCTGAAATGAACTGGCTAAGTTCAATGACCGAATCTTTTAAACAGTTTGGTTTTGAGTTTCCCCAACGCCTATTGTATTCTTTTCATACCGCTCTCAAGGTTGCCGAGATTTCGCCGTTAACGGTTTTAGCTGGTGTCAGTGGCACTGGTAAATCCGAATTGCCGCGTTTGTACTCCCATTTTGGGGGAATTAATTTTATGTCCCTACCGGTTCAGCCAAACTGGGACAGTCAGGAGGCTATGCTCGGGTATTTTAACTCTATAGACAATCGTTTTGATGCCCAGGATGTGCTTCGTTTCCTTGCGCAAACCCAACGTGAGCCCGATGATGGCCATGGATTGAATCATGCACTGAACATGATACTGTTGGATGAAATGAACCTGGCCAATGTCGAACTATATTTCTCTGATTTTCTCAGTAAACTTGAGCAAAGACGTGGGCTGTTAGACCGTAACACCCCGTCCCTGGGAATCAAAATTGGCACCGGTCTTGAGGATTATCAAATCAAGCTGGGACGTAATGTGCTCTGGGTTGGTACCATGAACCAGGACGAAACTACCCGCACTTTATCAGATAAAGTAATAGATCGTGGAATTATTCTAAATTTTCCAAGCCCGGACACCTTGAAGCGACGTGAAAAAACTTTGAAACTTGGCGGCAATTCACCGTTATTGCCAGTCGATACATGGAATATTTGGTGCAAGTCTGATAGCGATTTCAGTGTTGAACAGATAGGAGAGTATAAAAGTACGGTTGAGCATATCAACAAAGAACTCGGGAAGACAGGCAGAGCGTTGGGACATCGTGTATGGCAGTCAGTTGAAGCGTATATGCTCAATCACCCACAGGTCATAGAAGCTCAAGTTTTAAATGATGAAAGTGCACTAAAGAAGGCATTAAAAAACTCTTTTGAGGATCAACTTGTGCAGAAGATAATGCCAAAACTACGAGGTATTGAGACAAGAGGAAATCAAGGGGATAGTTTGAAGAAAATTCAACAGCTGTTGTCCGACAAAAAGTACAACCTTGATGAAGACTTTGAAAATGCCAGAGAATTCGGATATGGGCAGTTTATGTGGTGTACTTCCCGGTATTTGCTTTCTTAGTGAGGGGTAGTATAAATGTCGCAATTGTCAGCTGAAAAGTTTTATACACTGCTTTCATCATGGCGTACGGGTATAAATGATTCTGAAGTGAATGAAGCGCGACTTGTTTTTGATGTGCGAAGCCGGTTTAACTCCCTTTGGGACTATGACCCGGTTACTGGCGAAGCACTGATTACCGATCTGTATATGCTGTTATCCCGTTACCGCAGAAACCCCATTACCTGTGATTGCGACTGCCCCGAATATAACGACTGGTTAAAACAGATTGCGGACTATGCTGAACCTGCCATTGAACACCTGATACATCAGCTGCATAACCGAATTGTGCGTAAGCATGCAGTGCTTCCGCTGCATGCTGTACGTAAGACCGACGCCAAAACAGTCAGTTGGTTAAACAGCAAACCTGGTCGCAATGTCCGGGAGAAGCTGGCCGGATCACCACGAATGCTGGCCGTCGAACACCTCCAGAGCTTTGACACAAGTGAAAATCGCCTTCTAAAAGCATGTATAATTAGACTTTGTAAGTTATTGGAGCTTCGTCAGCGTGCAGTTAACGCTCTACATTCGGATGCTTCATATAAAGATGATCTGGTTCTGCAGTTGCATCGATGGCTGAGATCGGACGCCGCTAAAACCATCGGACGCTGGGAAAACCTTCCTCCCAATAATACCCTTTTATCCGATCAAAATTACTGTAAAATATGGAAGTCATGGTGCCGACTGCAGCAGATAGATGGAGACATACAGAAAGATTTCAAGCATCTGAATTCCGGCCGTTTAGCGCTTATGTCTGTTTCGCTTGCAGCTTACATGCAGAGAAACCCATCAGTTCGGTTGGTACAGCAACCGGTAATCTGCGCTTATGATACTTTTGGCATTACACCGGCACTTGGAATGATTTTTGGGTATGCAAGAACCGACAAAAACAATTATGGAAATGTAGAAGTCGAACTAGAAAAATCACAAATTTCGGTGTCTCTGCCGGGTTCTTTTTTTCGGATCCCCGATGACTGGTTTGCTTCCAAGCCAGAGCTGACTACGGCTCAGAATGATGACTTCATACATCGTCTGCTTGCAAAGAAAAAGCTTCCTGTGCCTCAAGCTACACATAATAGCAGAAGAGAACTGGTGGAGGCATGTGAAGCCATAATTCTGGATGTTACCCAGCTACAGCCGAGTTATCTTGCTTGTTTCCGTGACGGGACAAAGGCAAAAGCAGCACAGCAGGTGCCATTCCGCTTGGTCGAGCAGTACTGGAAACTTCAAGAATCCAGCACTGCTGGTGAGTTTGAGATAGACTGTGGTCGTGCCTCTGCACTGCAGCAGGATGATAATCAAAACAGCATCGAAACACTAACTATGCGGGATGTGATAAGTAGCAACTCCAGTCAGCACAAGGAAAGTCGAACTACATCGACAGGCCGTCTGTTCGCGAAAAAAATGGCTCGTTACTTTAATGACCCTGAGGTCTGTACATATTTAATACCTGATTCAGGTGATGACTTTTCCCTGGAGCTTGTGCGAAAGAGTATGAACTTCGGCTTTCGTGTTGCCGAACCCTTACCGCGCAGCATTGCGCGGGTGTTTCAATGGCAGAGTAGCAAGGCATTTGAAGCACAGCATATCCAGAATGGCGATATTGTATTGGTGACCGATGCAGATGATTCAGTATGTACTATAATTCCGCTGAAAGCAAAACATCGCAGTACTGTGGAAAAGGAGCTGCTGCATACAAAGGGTATAACCTGGGAGCGATTACCCCCGTATGAACTATATGTTAATCAGAAGACAACATCCAGGCAAAGTGCGGATGGTTTGCTGCCAGATCTTTTGCAACAGGGTTTTTCCAATGCCGACATCGCGACTGCGTCCGGCAGGCTTACTGTGCGAATTGGTAGTGAAGAATCGTACCACGTTACATCGGCTGACATTGGGCCGCAAAAACAGATTCGCGCCATATCGGAATACAAATCAATTCGGGAGAAATACCGAAAACAAGCAACAGCTGTCCATGAATTGTCAGTAGAGACCTCAGGTGAATTACTGACTGGAGCCCGTGCACTTCAAGTGTGGCAAAAGCAAGTACCTGATACCCCTTTGTGGCGTGATCATCTCCCGCAGCTTGCCATGCAGGCAGAGAAGATGTCAGGGGAGGAAGTGCGTATAGAACTGGTAGGTGATTCCACTACAGTTGTACCGAGACGAGGAGAGTCGGTGAATATTCCCGTTGATGATGGGTTTATCCTGCCGGCAGGGAAAACCTTTTATGAGTTCCCACTTATACAAGGCGGCGGACTAAAAAAACAAAAGTATTACGCATATCTGCATCATGCTTCATTTCCGTTAAAAACTGATGTAGAGTGTCGTCTGGAACTGACATATACCTACGGTGATAATAGTCCATACGATTTACGTTTCGTCCCTGTTAATGGACGTGTAGCGGATTTTACACATATTAAGGTAGTCTGGAATTCAAGATCTATGCGGGACTGGTTGAACCTGCCATTCCCTGGTTTTCCGGAACAGGATACATGGGATGCTATGACTCGCGTGCCTAAGAAAGGCAGGCCTGGAGAAACTATTGATTGTACAGGTCAGTGGCTGCCGAGTGAGTTTAGAAAGATCGATGGAGTGAATTTACATGGTTGGAGGCAATATACCCTGTCCGAAACTATGAAGACCAAAAACGGAGATAACTATTGGATTATTGAGCTGGGCAATGGATCAAAAGCAGCAGTTTATGAAAACAAGGTACTCAAAGCCGAGGCGGCAACGCCTTTTACCGGTGGCGAGCGTGTCTATGCATATGTCGTGGAACAGAAATACGGCAAGCTGCAGGCTGTAGATGTAAGCCGAAATCCTCAACCTGATGAGTGTTTCCTGGCTGGCAGCATTCGCTTTCCAGCTTTATCGGTATGGAACCATGGACGCAGCTTGCAGGATGCCGATGTTCCCAATGACTTTCGCCTAGAGGCCATGAAGGCTATACATAATTCGGAAAAAATTATAGCTAATAAGGAAATACCGGAGGTAATGAAAAACGAGATGAGGCGTTTTCTTTCGTATCTGCACAAGGATGCGCCACAGTCATACTCGGCTGAACTGCAGCAGTTTATATCCAATGAAAATTTATTTAAGCACCGATACAAGGATATAGGGTATGTCATCGGGGATGCAAAATTGAACTGGCAGCGGGAGCTTTTTAACTACGTGATACAGAGAGTTGAAAGAAACTGTGTAATGGGACATGAAATATTGGCAATATCCCTCTGGAGAAACAAGGATTTAGTGTTTAATTTAAAATCCAACCAAGTTAATTCGATTGTATCATCTCTGATAAATTACTTCCATAGTGTTTTTTATGGTGTCGATAGCGATATTAAAGGAATTGATGGAAAAATAACAAAGCATATAGAGTTAGTGCTTGCTCTATGCCGATTACGTGATTCTGATGATGAGGATATAAAAAGAGAACTATCGCCACAGTACAGCAAACAGTTTAAGGAGCTCCAGGAACTGATTGAACAACCTCTTGGTGAAGCCGTTAAAAATAACAAATGGTCACTTGAATCTTTACTATCACTCGAAATAGCTAATAAGAATGAATCCGTACCCGATATTCTATATGCTGCACGTGTTTATGTATCTGGTCGCGAAGAATCCAACTCTATCAGGATTGTTAGGGTAAATGTATAGCCGTATAAATTTTTGTAGCTTCTGTAGTATGTCATCATAATTGCATTCACTTTATCCATCAATCCCTCCTTAATCTGAAAAAGTGTGACTGCAGTCGTTGCATTTGAATTTATCGAAAATATTATCGTCCATGACCTTTCCGGTCGCTGCACCAAGCAAGCCACCACCAGCGGCACCTTTCATGGCTGCGATTATCGCTCCTGAAATTGACCCAACTGTTGTTCCTATAGCGACTCCTGCGGGACCACCATATAAACCCAGGATAGCACCAGCT
>NZ_BAAHXT010000020.1:0-24389 GCF_054657935.1 Spirochaeta dissipatitropha
TCTATTTTTCTCAAAGATGTTTTAGACTTAGTTCGAAGGCGATCATATAAATATGAGTCGAAGCGGTGATAATAACTTGTTTACCATGTAATCAGGAAATTTTTCATTGCCAATCAAAGAAGGTGAAAGATAATACATAATGAAATTATCATATTTTTTATTAATTATTTCTGTATTTCATATCATATTTATTATAATGATAATTCGAAGAATATCAGAGGGGAAAAAAGAGATATTAAATGGAAAGATAAAGTATACTCACTACGCGTCAAAGCCAGTAATGAAAATAATTTTACGTAGAAAATTACAGGATGGTGAATTAAAAATAAAAAATGGTGAAAAAAAATTGCAAAGAGCAATATTGCTTTTACTGTTTTTTATTGCGTTACTTTTCATCTCAATCATTACTGGATTGTGGCTTATAAGGATATAAACAGTTTTTTTACAAAGTGTCATCCAATTATTAACATTCCTAATTTCTGAATTCAATATATGCCGGTACGACGTGATTTCAAGGGTCAGTAGAAAATATATCCTTCATTGGTGAATGATTCGCTGCATTGCATTCCCAGATGTATAGCGACAGGCGGCCGATAAGATGATACAGCTGGCTTCGGTATGTATCGACAAGACTTTGGCGCACACCGTGCCAGGCAACGAAGGCTATGAGTCCGGCTGGTTGCTTGAACATAATCAGTTTCCCGACTGATTTTGCCAGGGAGAAGTACCGGTAGGACCGGGATAATTTTCCGACCTGAGTCGCGGTAGTCTTGAACACCTTCCTGTTGCGCTCATTCATGAGAAGTTTTCCTACCGGCAGCAGAAAGCTTAGCCGTACCTGACCAATACTGCGGCGTATGAGGGGTTCATTTAACTGCTCCAGCACCAGACTGCTGCCTGCATACCCAGCCGCCAATAGTTCGCGGCCGCGCAATCTGTTCCAGAACTGATCTATATTCGGTGCGTATACAGCTGAAATCCGATTCAGAAGCGCTCTCATGGCCTGTAAATCGTCCTGCTTTCTCCCGACAAAAATATGTCTGCCTGTTCTGAAACCTTTTTTCAGGAAGGCACGAACCCTCCGGCTTGTATCACCGGTGAACCTTGCATCTGCATGCAGCTTCTGTTCATCAAGGAACAGTACATACTCACACACAGCATCAGAAAAACGGGAGCTTCGTTTCGTACTACCCGTTCTGATCAACTCCCTGATCAACTCTGCGCGGGATGATGCTCTGGCTTCAATACCTTCATAGATAACACTTGTCTTTTTCTGCTTGCTGTCTGCACTGAACAGATGAGTAGCGTAAAATCCAGTTTTCAAGAGGATTACGGCATAGGCATAGCGGAAAATTGCCTCCGACATGAGTCCGATTGTCAGTGAGAACACAACCGACAGAACAAGATCTGGCAATCCGAATACCGGAATCAGCAGAACTCTCACTGTTCGGGCAAGGATCCGTCCATGACGAAGACCTTGCAGAATTTTATGCGAAAGAATCCTCTGGAAAAATCTCCAGCTTATACTGAGGTGTATATACCAGCCAACCCGGAAACTCAGGGCAAATCGAAACCACCACTTTTTCTGGTAATCATCGTAGAGATCTTCAAACAACAGATACGCAGACTGTAGCAGCGGAAGCAGAGCACAGGCAAGCTGCAGCTGATCCAGTCCTGCCGAATCCCCGGAACCGGATATCCGCTCGCCCTGATCCCCGGCAGCAACAGCAATAATATCGCCTATATCCTGCATGAATTTCGGACGCAGAAGACCAAATGGCCGAACCTTCTGCTTAACAAGCCGGAGAATTGCTGCCATTCTCTCATGCTCGACCGGCTGACTCAGATCTGCATCCAGTTTCCTGAATCGTTTCGGCAGATAAATCGCACGCGCAAACATTCCGACAATCGGAATAAGCACCAAGCGTATACTATTCGGAATAAGTATAATCGGGATAACGAGGTATATGATAATATCAATCATGTTGTATTCACTGAATCTGACTTATAGCCCATACTTACAGAAGACGGGCCTCGACTTCAAAACCTCCACAATACGGGCAGTATGGTCGGACACTGTAGCGGATATCATCTGAATCAGTGATCAGCTTTTTCTGTCCGAGGTACTTAAGGTCATGCATACTCATGATATGTGAAAATGATGTACATGTGGTCAAACCAGCAAACAGGCGATTGCAGGCCTGGCACTCATACGTAAGTTCCTGTGGATTCATGCTACCTCTCTTCCTGGATACAGCTTATGCCATGGCGGAGGATATAGCAAGAAATGACGAGACTTTTTGGATTTGGGTAATCTCCATGATATATTGGTGTTTACCCTACCGCCTTCGGGCAAGAGAGCTGTCATGAATAACGAGAAAAAAAAATTAGATTTCAAATATTACTATGTCATGTACGAAAGCGCATCTGTTTCTGGAATAGAATCTTTTTACACTCCACCATTTGAAATAGCTTTAAATAATATTGCCTGTCGACCAGATGACAATGGTATCTTTCCCTTTGATCTGGATTTAACTTACTCTGGTATTCCAAGCAAGGAATTCCATGAGCTTCCTATTACCTGGGGAGAAGTACAAGCAGGAGTCAGCAATGAGCTCATTATTTCAGAATACAAGAAGTTTGATCCTGATCTTAAATATCTGATCTGGTGGTACGGAAACGCCTGTGAAGAATTCATTCTCCCCTACGGCATAGATTATCACCTGATCAGAGTAATTCTTGCTCGCTGGGAGGCATATGACACGCAACTTACCAGTTATTTATGTGGTACTGGGCAACTCGTGCATCGTGTAATGCGACTGTTACGCGTCTCATTTTCAGAATTATGCCGATTAGAGAAAGTACATCGTTACAAAGCACATGAAGCCATGAATGCTGTAATCACTTTCATGATTAATACTACGTCTCCCAGACAAACAGAGTTTTTCTCTCACTTTGAGCCGCCAGTCTACAATGAAGAAATGCTGGTTTCCAAGGGAGCTGGAATTATGTAGCAAAAAAGCCGGATGAAACTCATCCGGCTTTTTTATTGTCTCACTCTCCGTAAATGGTAAACCAGTTATTACCACCGCTTTGTTTCATGTTTATCAGCTCACCTTCAAACTCAATCATTGTACCTCGAGAATGATTGGTAAAGGATTCGTCATTTGTAAAATAGTCAACTGATACGGATCGCAATGATCCTGACTTTGCAATAAGTTCCTCTGGTCTGGTAACAGTAATAATAGCGCGATATTTATACTGACTGGTTGGACGATTCTCCTCTTCGAAGTCCGTATTCTCTATAACATTCTGAATTCTTCCGCGATACATCTGTTGGAAACCAGTGAAATTCTGTTGGATATAATTCTGACGCTGTATTTCTGTCATACGTCGCATACCCTGGGCGAGAAACAGCAGATCTGAATGTGCGAAGCTATGATACTGTTCATAGTGTTCCTCATTATCCAGAATAAAAGCAAAATGTTCGTGAGCCCGGCGTTCTATCGCATTCCTCGGAAAATATGCAGAGCGAGGTACTGAATACCAGATACCTGATCTCTGTTCGTAATAATCATAGAATTCAAAGCGTATAAATCCGTCCTGCAGTTTAATACTGAGCGTCGCTATGGTCGGTAACAACAGATTGAAACCCTGAATATCCCGAATAATGAACGAATTATTCATAAGGTCCACTTCATCGAAATAAGAATTCTGCCAGTGAAAGCTTTCCTCAAATGCCATCATCCCATATACAGCCGGGAAAATCAGCTGATCCCTGCCATGATAATACGGCTCTACAGGCTCATTCGTTGTTTCTGTAGCACAGCCCCCGAACAGTCCAAAGCTGATTACAGCAATGATGACACCAAAAGCAAGACGATAGTTTCTCATAAATCCCCCTGAATACAACTATTAACGATAGTTATATACAACTGTGGGTTGTTTGTCAAAATATTGGCAGATATTTATGGTTAGTAACTATGAATGCTGATAAAACACTGGGACAGGCCCTGCTGGGAAAAAATGTAAAGAAATACCGCAGCTTCCTGAAGCTGACGCAATCCCAGTTAGCCGAAAAGTGCGAAGTATCTGTCAACTTCATCTCCGAAATTGAAGGTGGCAAGGCATGGGTATCAGCAGAGTCTCTGGATAAGCTTGTCCGCGCGCTTGGAGTTTCACATGAGCGTTTATTCCAGGATGACAGCGAAGGCGAAACAGGTATAATCGATACAGAACAGCAGCTTGATCAGCTGGAAAAAAATCTGAACAATGCAGTACGCCAGCTTCGCCTTGGGTATCTTGGAAAATCAGATACAGATACATAAACCCTTGTGCAGTACTAATCTTCTGCCAGCTTGTGTTTGAGTATTATGTTCGCAGTTTTCAACAGCAAGCCCATCTGAAACTCTGGAATGGATTTTTTATCAGCCCAGTACCTCAGATAATACCCTGATTGCCTCTCCAGTCCTATGTGTGAGCAGACAATGAATGCTACAATTTCTGCTTCGAATTCCATTATGTGCTCCGGCACATAGCTTCTGGATTCGTAGTGAAACCTACCCGGAAGCTCCCTACCATCAGCTGTTTTCTTGATGTCTATAAAAGTTCCCAGATGTCCAAGCAGATGATGGGCCGCTTCATGGATAATATCCCCGATTGTCTCTTCTGTCAGATACTCAGGAGTCATTGAACTATACCTGAGAAGGATCTTCCTCTGCTTATCTTCTTCCAGCACAGCCATAGCCCTGGCATCATTGCGAACAAAGAACTTTCCACTGCCTGAACCGAAGGCAGAAAGATCACTATCTATAATCTGGATGCCAATCTGACGCAGTGCTTTCAGATGGTCTTCAAGCCAGGTTATAGCCTTTATATCCGGTGTACGGTTGCCGCTCAACCACGCCAGCACATCCTCCGTCGAATATGAAGATGAAGCCAACTGGACTGTATCAGCAAGATCAAATACAAACTCTACTGGTCCAAAGCTCCGTAAAATAATGAGAGGATTCGCGGCATTGCCAAGACTCCGGCCATACATTTCCATTTCCCGCAAAGTCAGAAAGTATTGAGCTGTCGGACGTTGCAAATACAGTAGGTAGGCATTGTACGGTGCAAAATTACGCTGCCTACCGATAAAATTCATCATTTTCAAAAATGAATCTGGTGTTATATCACTGAATGCAAATGCAAACAATTCATTTAATTGCGCTTCTATTCCATGAGACTGCTTTTTCTTCTTTTCTTCCATGGTATCCTCCTCCCCACTACGTTCACAGCTAATCACTTGCTGTCAGATGCCAACAAATCCTCATTGAGAGATTGCCCTGGCTCTGACTGACACTCTTTCCATTTTTTAACAAGACTTGCTACACAAGGGTTTCCTGCAAGCTGATTCATGCGGACCCAGTCTACATCTATCAGACCGGTCAGAAGATTTATATTAATTTCACCCTGTAAGGCATGCCACTGCCGTATACTGGGCTGACGTTCAAGCGTCTTTTTCGGAGAAGTCAGGGATCCTACAATGTAATAATGCTTATCCGGATCATACCATAAACTTCTGATTCCAGGGATCTCACGTACCCAACTGCGAAGATCAGTCAGGGGACGGTCAAAAATTCTGCTGACCAGATTGTCCCAGGCAGAAATAACACGCTTGTCAGTTAATTTCCCTATCTTTTCACCGTATATGTCCCGCATGACTTTCTTTATACGGTAATAAGCCACCTCATACATACCATCTCTCTGCATAGATTCAATAGCCTGCTTCCAGCAGTCAACGAGTTCAGAAAGACAGGGATCAAGTTTAGCTTGATGTTTTTTCTCCAGGGTCAGTGCTGTTTCCTTTACCCGATCGATTTCCGGCAATACCCATTTATGAAGCGAATATTTCACCTTCTGCTGTTTTAAAAGCTGAAGGGTTTCTTCCAGTTTATCCGGCAACATGTTCGGTGTCTCATAGCCAGGGTCCTGTATCATAATAGATGTTGGTTGGTCGGATCCTTCCGGCAGATGAAGAACCATGGTCAGGCGCTGGGCGAAACTTGTCATTTTTTCAGCTTGCGAACCAAATCCCGCCATGACCGCTTCAGGACGGTAGTTATAGGGCCACTTTTCTTTCAGTAATGCCAGTAGCTGCTCAACCGAAACAGAAAACGGATCAAGCAACTTGTTGCAGACAAACCTGCTCGCTGGCGCAGACGGATCAAACGCGACCATCACCGGTCTGTCATCTCGAACAGTGAAGATATATCCATTCGTGACTACCGCAAGTCTGTCTGTGAGAACTTCGCTTTCTCCTGGTAAGGCCGTACTGATTTTTACCTGCTTATTCAAAAGCAGGTGCTTCAAATGAAGCTCCTTGAGTACGATGCCAGTAATCATTCCTAACTGCTTGCGTATCTCTTTGCCCTCATATTGTGCTTCGGTATACCTGTAATAAGCCGAACCTTCACTTAGCAGGAGCCCTTCATCAGTTTCAATCAGCAAGGCGTCATCTACAGCATCGATAGCTCCAAGATCATGTGGATTCACATTCATGTGCTGACAGGCCACACGGGTTCTCAACTTGATGGTATACTCATAATGATCGTCGAGGACACCTGGACGCTGATCCAGTAATACAAGTACTCTCTGATCATCCGCAAACTGAAGCTGATCGATTTTCCGGGAAATATCGGGCGGATCTATTGGCGGCAGCAGATGTAATGGAGCATTGATTCCGTTCTCCTGCAGTACATCAGTCAGTACATTGATAATTCTTTCTGCAGGCAGACTCTGATCAAAGCGTAGATCCAGTACATCAACGGGATGATCAAGATTCAAATTGGTAAAACTTTTGGTTCTCGAGATATTTTTATAATTAGTATTCACCTTCAGTTTCTGTAAATTGAGTACTTTAGGTTGCAGATAAAATCCGTATTCAGCTGCCTGCTTTATAAGCGCATCCTGAATCGGTTTGAGAATATATGGCCAACTACGCATAAATTCCTGAGCAGAGTTCATATTGATAAACGGACGGGTCTTACGCTTGTTCGCATTCTTCCTGATTTGCCGCAGCACTACTCCGTCATGCTGCACTCCCTTCCGCGGGATCCAGCGTACCAGCATTTTTCCTGAATCATCATAAACCCATAGAGGGCCACTGTTATCATACTGCGGGCTGTCAGAAAAGACTTCACGCAAGGGTATATTTTCGTAAAACAGCACCACCTCCGTGGTCTCTTTATCGCGTAGCTGCTGCATCCGGCAATCAACCGCAATAGCATTGACCCCATGGCCGTTCGCATTATTCCACTCATCAATTTTCAGCAAAGGTCGACCCAGAGTATTACTGCCGCGACTATGCGCCTGAAAAGCAAGGCTCTTTCTCATTATAAGCCGCAGCCAGATTGGATTATGTTCCGGGCTATACTCGACCAGCTCTCCTGTCAGCCGAACTCCATCTTCATTGTAGATTACCGGTTCCTGTTGATTCCTGCTCTCCAGAGCCACAAACAATCCAAATCCACCCCGATAGCTACGCATGAGGTACGGATACAAGGGCCTGCCATTCGTCTCTGTCAGGTCAGAAAGCTGCTCATCCAGCTGTTTTTCCCACTGTTTCCATTTATAGCCTTTGGACAGTCCATAGTATAAAACCGTCAGCTGTCTGGCCATATTGATATCAATCTCGCTGTCGCGGTAGAACATGTGTGAAAGTCGTAGTTTTCTATTGTTGTCCTGTACCTTGGGATTAATCATTTCCTTCCTCCTCCGTCATTTGTGCATCAATCAATAATTTCACCAAACTCATAAAAGCCTCTGTGAGTTCCCAGCTTCCTTCAACAATACAACCACCGAGCACAAGAATATCTGCCTGGTCTCTAAAGGCGTCCGGCAAAAGCCGAACCTTACAATCAAAAGCCTTCAGGCTTACCCTTGAAGTAATACTTGTCAGGTTGATAATCACAAGTTTAACAGCGTCTCCTTCAATGGAGCGTAAGCGGCTTAACTGTTCAGCAAGTCTCAGCGGGTCGCTGCCGTCAGCACAACCTCCGTCTAGCCAAAGCTTGTATTTTCTATCCGCTTCTTCTATCGTAGTTTCATGCCAGTACTTGGCATCTACCCTGAACAGACTGTTTCTTATCGAGAAATCATAAAGTTCAAGAGCCCGCTTATCTGCCAGCCAGTCTGTAGTACGGATAGCGTGTGCATATAAAAGTCCTCGGATCGCCTCTTCTCCAAGACGTCCCTGCAGCAAACGCTGACTGACATGCGGGTGATAGATATATCGCTCTTCCAGCTCGTTAGCAGGCGGCCTCAATGAAACGCGAAAACCACGCTTATTGAACCAGTCATAAATATGAGGACATTCGTTTATCGGCCGGTACAGATAATCCGGATTGTATAATCGTAAACCTTCCCCTGCCTCACTGAAAAACTGCCAGGTGTCAGGATCGTACCAGAGCGCACCGCCTTCTTGATCTACAGATGGTCTCTCGAGACAAGCCCACTCCATAAGACGCTGCTGTTTAATCAGCCCCAGCTTATTCTCTCCAAAAGTCCATGCATAATCGAGACAGAGAACCGCTCTCCCAAGACTTCTCCACAGTTCTTCGATTCCGGTATTTCCTGCAGCCTCATGACGCGATTCCCTGATTGCCGGGACCAGAATGTCATCGATAATTCGTTTAGCATCCTTGCCGTCCTGACAGGGCACCAGCATACCCATTAAAAAATCACGTTCAGCATTCGAAAAAAGATTCTCCAGATCCTCTAACAGCTGCTTATTCAAGTGGGAAACCTGATTACGAAAATTTATATAGTTGGGCAGACCAGCGAACTGTACCAGTGTTTTCGCGACTGTAGTTTCTACGTGAATTTCGATTTCCGGTATCTTTGCCCATGCACGCTCGACGCGTCCCACTTGCTGCTGCACATTGGCAGCGGTGTTCTTGATGTAATCCGTACTGATTTTATACCGGGCATTCAGGAGCCTGCACCCCTCTTTTTCCTGAGCCATAAGAGACATAATGAATTTCTTCTGCTCCCGATGCGAAAACTCACCAACACGCACCAGCTTTTCCAGATCACGCAGTTGAGTTCCAACCTGCGCCATGCCAGAATCGCCTGAGGTGTAATCATCTGAATACTGTTCTGCACTGAAATAAAAATGCTGGGCTTCAAGAATGTAAAGACAACCAAGATCCATAGTCTGCAGTCTGTCGGGCAATGAAAAATCAAGATTAATTCCATTAGTCGCAGTAGCAGTTTGCGTTAAAACAATGACAATCCGCCCCGTAGCAAAGGCCTCCTGATACGCCAGATGAAAGCCAGATCTCTTCTGGTTTTCGGCTGTCAGAAGACACAGCAATACTTTTTCACCATGAACTAGCTTAGGGATAAACACATCAACCAACTTCAAAAGCGGGGAACTGGCACTCAGTTGATCGGCAAACCCTGAATCATCCTGTAGCCATTGAACCTTTGCCCTGCTCTCCTCGGCCTTTTTTTCTTTTAACCACTTGTCCAGGTATTTTATAGAGTTTACAAACACCAGATGCCCCAGGTGCCTGCTGCCGCTTTTCCCGACTTCACTAATAACATACAGTAATTTAGCCAGCAGCTCTTTTCGGTACTCGATAACCTTATGATAGGTTTTTTCGTTTCCAAGAATACCAGTCACACTGTCGAGAGCTCTTTTCCCCTCCTCGCTTTCATAGAACTCAGTAAAAGTCTGGACAAGTGTACGCAGCCTTGTCTGGCGAATCTCTTTTTTTTTCTCGTTTATTTCGGCAATCACATCCCTCTGTGCAATCATATCCTGACGATTCTGCACATACGGAATCGGTCGTTTGAACCATTTGCTATCGCGTTCATTGAAGGGAATGCCCAGGGAGCTTTTTCTGACGTCGGGATTACGCGACTCGGCCAAATGTCGCAAGGCGGCCTCCACCCAACGGAGGTCAATATTTCCGATTGATCGCTCAATGTAGGAAGTAGCTGAAAGACCAAAAACAAGATTCCGGCTTGCCAATGAGAACAACAGACCCTCTGGAGTGGTCGGTAAGTAGGCCCGCCGGATATCCAGCCGCAAAGGATCAATATCTTTTGCAGCCTGATTCTGTTCCAGCAACCAGCTGGTTAACCCGAAAAAGCTTGCCTGGGTATTTGGCAGACGATTGCTTTTAATCAGGGGCACCAATTCAGCATGCACCCGTTCAGAAATTACCCCGGGAATAGAGCGGGTAACTACTTCAGTATAATACGAGTTCCTATAGTCATTCGCAGGGCTGAACAGAATGTGACAAAGCTTCCAGAGAAGTTCAGTAAAATCGCCATCTCCGGAAATTGAAAGGACTTCAAAAACAAAATGGCGGATATGTTTTTCTATAGTACGCAGGAACTCATCCAGAAACAAGGAATCTCCCTGGCCCTGATCAGATGAGGTCTGCTTTACCTCGTATCCCTTCGGTCCGGGCTGTAAAACCAAACGATTACTGGTGATCAGATGATCAGAGCGAAACAGATAACTTTTTTCAAATAAAGGCTCAGTATCAGGACCATCATCCGAAACAATCAGCGCTTTGGGCCCGGAAAGCTCTATCTGTCTTTCTGAAAGATCCTTTTCCAATTCACCAATCACCTTGCTTAATAATTCCTGTATTCTCCCATCCAGATCGGTTTTCGTTGAAGGTAGACGATTAAGATAATTTTTACCCTCGTGAAGTAACTGATACAGAAAATGAGGTGGAGATTGAATCAGCTGATTTTCAGCCAACAGACTCTGAATAACACCAGCCTGATAATCAAACTCATCGATAAATATAATCCGCCCTGCCAGACCCGAGCTATTTAACCTGACCTTCTTGTTTCCGTCATAAAACGAGTAATACAATTTCTGGGTAGTCATAATAAGCACATGCTGATTCTCATCATGCCAGGCAATTCCAGGTAATATCCGCCGAATCCACGGATGCCCCCGCAACTCAGCCAGTCTATCTCGGGCAACTTTTACATGCTGACTTTCACTACCGTAATTCTTAAGCAGGTCCGTTATATGAGTTTGATGCTCCCGGATTACATTGAGTATGGTCTGCTCGAATGCCGAGCATGCTCTCTCCAATGACTGGCGCGCCTTCTGGATTATTTCTGCATCAAACTGCTTAGTGTGCTCACCTTGCTCCACATGTTTATGCAGTCCGGTAATTTTCTGCGCCAGATTCATGAGTATCTTTCCGGTTTTCTGCGATTCCTTACCAAGAAGCTTTCTCTGTACCAGGAATTCTATGGACGCATCTGCTTGCGGCACTGCGTAATCAGCATTCTCATGGGGCAATGATTTACCAGTAGCAGCAGCAATGCTGTTTTCTGTTTTACCATACACAACACTGACACGAAACGGCTGTCCCCTGGAATCCTGCTGCTGAGCAATATTGCGATAGACATCCTGTAAAATATTCCAGCGGTGAGTGACGAAAATTGCCTGGTAGCCAGCCTCATGAAGATGTTCAAGTGCTGGAACAGAACCATCCAGATGTCCCTGTCTGTACAGGGAACTGCTTTTCCCGCTTCCAGTTGGACCGTGCAGGGGGCAAAAACCGGCAATAGGTTTAGCACCGAATTGACCGTTGCCTTGAGCTTGCTCCGCAAGCTTTCCTGCTTGGTCAATACAATGCCCGATAACAGCATTATACGAACGCTTCAGAGTATCCATAATCACCTCTTTCTCTCGGGTTATCGAGGTTATTTAGAACTATTTTATGTTCATAAGAATTGAGTTGTCAAATTTTTTGATTTGAAAGGATCAGGCAGATTGAAAATTCCTGGACAATCGTTCATGAACATCCTTTTGGATTAATGAGAGCTAACATAGTCTCGAGTCATTACTTTACCTTGCAATATAACACACCTGTCGTACAATTAATGGAATAGTCACGTCAGTAATTACCATAATGAGTAAAGCGAGATCTCTATGACAAGTCAGGAAAGAAACATTGATATCGTTGGAAAAATATCCAGCCTTAAGGAACAGGTTCCGTGGACTATAGGGCTCTCTACCCTCTTTGAATGTATTACCTGGCAGACCGAATTCGTCTTGGGAATGTCTAAAACACAATACTGGAAGAGAATTGTGCACGAGACTCTGGAGGAAGCAGCTAAAGGCTCCTCAGAAGAAGAAATTATTAAATATATCGATCAGCTTCAGAAATCAGAAATACGATATAATAGAGGTAAGAATCGTTGGGATAAGGTTAAATCATCAGGACTAATTGATCCATACGAAGCC
This sequence comes from Spirochaeta dissipatitropha, assembly GCF_054657935.1. NCBI lineage: Bacteria > Pseudomonadati > Spirochaetota > Spirochaetia > Spirochaetales > Spirochaetaceae > Spirochaeta > Spirochaeta dissipatitropha. Next base: position 12,275 of record NZ_BAAHXT010000020.1, read on the forward strand.
TTACGTCGCATGCGATTTCACTCAGAGGATTACCTGAATAGAGAGTTCGATATCTTTTTATCATTGGCAGGAAATCAATATTTAGATGCATTTTATAAAGTTCCTTTTCCTAATATTCCTTCTGGCATGTGGAGTACCCACAGCAATTCGACTCTTCTTATGGAGAATACTCGTTTTTACGAAATGCAATTTGATAATCTAGCATACAATATTGATGCAGAAGTGCTTATAGCTAATGAACTAAAACTACGTGGACGGAAGAATCCGGATCAAATCCTAAAGCATCTTTCAATGTTCCTTGAATTTAAACGTCTGGGATTCATTTCTAATGATACAAAATTTAACATGTTGTTTATTGGTTTCCCTTCTGAAGATTTAGCTACAAAGGAAGCCTTGCTGCAACAAGAACAAGCGTACTGTCTGAAGAAGTCTAAACGATGGTTCCTCAATAAACAGTATCAAATCATGCAGGCCGCAGATGATTTTGAACTACGTGCAATGTCATGGGAGGACTTCATTGAATTTAATAATCAGTATATTGAAACTGTTCACAGTACAAACGAGACTTTACTGAGGTTAATTCACGGAATGAATTCTGCGGTACGTGAAAAAATTGAAATCGCTTAGCTTTCTAAAGCAGATAAACTAAGACTGCTCACAGTACAAACAAGAGAAAGTGAACTCGAGATATTTTTTATGAAGACTCATGATATAGCGTGAAAACTTATTTTTTTCGTGTCTAACTGATGTGTAGGAATGTAGGAATGTAGGAAATCAATCAATGTAATCTATCATGATATTGAGATTTGTAAGTTACTAACAACTTAAAATAGATATTTTGCAGTATGTTGAGAATGACTTTATGTCAGTCCACGAAAACTAATATCGACAGAATTGCTGGCGAAAAACAACATAGTTATAGATATTTTCGAAATACTATAGGAAAGTGCCGTAGGAACACGGCTACAATATACTGGAAACATGACTTAAAGAGTTTAGAAAGAGTTTAGGTCGGTGTAGTTCACTGGTTATATGAACAATATTATCTATTACTATAAGTTAAATGAAAAAATTTAGATTATATTTGCAGTTGAAAAATATTTTAAAGCAAACACTTCATGTTGTTTGAAGTGTTTGCAAAATAGTATAGACTATAAATTGATTTTCAATTGTTTATCAGAAAAATAATCATGAAGATGATTTAATCTCTTCTCTCTACTTTCAAATTTAAGTCTTGCTTCTTTTCTAACATTAGCAATTATTTCTCTAAATTTTATATTCATGGTCATGCTACTATTAAAAAGTTCAATATGGTTATACCCAAATATTTTATTGTCAAAATCATAAAATATTTCTTTTGAAAGCAAAGAATTAATCACATTAATTACTTCATTTTCTGTAATACATAAATCTCTTGCAATCATCTTGTTTAAATATTTAATTTCGAAATCAAATCTTTGCTCAGATAATTGTTCAGTCATTTTTTCTAGCAAATAATGATATATTGCATAAGCGTTAACGCCATGCTCTTCAATACATAAAAAAAGTAAGTCATCATTGAAAGAATTAACTTTATGTTTATACCACTGCATTTTTTCTCCTTGTTGAAATTTGATTAGCATGTTATATTATGATTGTGTGTGTAAGTAATATACTTATGCTTTTTTGCGTAGCAACATTTTTTGTTGCTGCGCATCACTCTATCTTCTCAATTTTTAATTTTTTTTCAACAAATTCTTTTAAATCATTTTTATCAAAAAAAATATGTTTCCCGATTCTGTAATAAATAATAGATTTTGACGATGTTTTTTTATAGATGTAAGATTTACTTACTTTTAAATAGTTCGATGCTTCGTCTACATTTATCAATTCATTAACAATCATTTTTCCTCCTTTTTTTCAATTATTACTTTTAACAAATTGATTTGTCAAGATAGAATTAAAATAATGACTTGTAATTCTCTTGACTTTGTTTTTATACTATTGTATAAAAATACAAATTTATTTTTCAATCTTATACAGCTGTATAAGATTATTTTAAATAGATTTATGTAAATAGATGTTTACAATCATTTATATGCGGATTGATTTATCATTTTTTTGTTTTGTTTATTTGTATACATTTAAATCTTTTTTGTCGTCTATAATATCATTTATGAACAGTGTATTAAACTTATAACAATTCGAAAAAATTCGAGTGAAACGTTTGTTAAACTGCGTGGCTATATCAAAATCGGTCGCCCAAACGGTCGCCAGAAAAATGAAAAACACTATCAACCAAAGAAAACCAAACATAAATGATTGATTTAATTTGTTAATCAGTATAAACTTATAACAACTTAAGGAAACTGAAACAAACGAAACATACAGGGTAAGGCGGTCTTCTAAGCTGTAGGTCACAGGTTCGAATCCTGTTGGACGTAATTAAAACCTTCACTATTTCCAACTCAGCAAACAATTCACAATATATCTCAACAGGATTCGAACCGGAGCTGCGGCGCGAAAACCTGGAGCGCGAACCGGCAGGACGCCGGTTCAGCAGCGCAGGCGGCCCGGAGAGCAGAGGCAGGAAGCCGAAGCTCGCAGGGCGAATCCTGTTGGACGTAATTAAAACCTTCATCACTGCCACAAGCAAATTATTCCTGCTGCAGTACCGTCAAAAACAGCTCTCCATAACGCTCAAGCTTTCTCTGGCCAACCCCGCTAATCTCTGACATCTGGTCAAGGTCCTGGGGTTGTTTGAGTGCCATTTCGACAAGGGTGCGGTCGTGAAATATGACGTAGGGAGGGACTGCCTGCTCACGTGCGATTTTCAGACGAAGTTCGCGTAAGCGCTGCCATATTTCTTCCTGGAGCGGATTCAAGTCTGCATTCTTAACAGCTATAGTTCCTGCCTGTTTTCTGGCAGAGGCTTTCAGCTTTTCGGCTTTTTTGAGCAGAAGTGTCTCATCTCCACGCAGGAGCGGGCGTGCTTTTTCCGTAAGTACGAACGAGCCGAATCCATCCAGATCTACCTCGGCATATCCGAGTGCTATTAACTGCCGGAAAAGCACACGCCACTGCTGGGCGGGTATGTCCTTTCCGATTCCGAACACCGTAATCTGATCATGCTGATTCTGGCGAATGCGCTCATCGTCCTTGCCGGTGAGAACATCTACGAGATAACTGACTCCAAAACGTTGCCCGGTACGATAAATGCACGATAATGCTTTCTGTGCAGCCAGGCTTGCATCCCATGTCTCGGGTGGATTCAGGCAGTTGTCGCAATTGCCGCATGAATCAGGATAAGTTTCACCCAGATACTCCAGGAGCGACTGACGGCGACAGCTGTTGCTTTCACACAGGCCGAGCATGGCTTCGAGTTTGTGCTGTTCAACGCGTTTCTGATGATCTGAACTACTGGAATCCGCCATCATTTTTCTCAGGGTAATAGCTTCCTGCAAACCATAGGCCATCCAGGCATCTGCCGGATCCCCGTCGCGCCCTGCCCTACCTGTTTCCTGATAATATGATTCAATGCTTTTCGGCAGACTGAGGTGTGCCACAAACCGGACATTTGGCTTGTCTATACCCATGCCAAATGCAATAGTCGCGACAATAACAACGCCTTCTTCCCGTAGAAATCGCTCCTGATGCTGGCGCCGTATTTCTGCGGAGAGCCCGGCATGATACGGAATAGCTATAATTCCCTGTGAAGAAAGCCATTCCGCGGTTTTTTCCACCTTGTTCCGTGACAGACAGTACACTATCCCGGCTTCCCCGGCATGATTCTGTTGAATAAAGTCCAGCAGCTGCTTGCGTGGATTATTCCCTTCACTCATGGTATAGCGAATATTAGGACGGTCAAAACTATTGATATAATGCTGAGCCTGCTCAAGACGCAGATGCTTGAGAATCTCCTGCCGAGTCCGCAGATCGGCAGTAGCAGTCAGTGCAAGACGCGGGACAGTGGGGAATCTATCTGCTATGAATCCAAGCTTCTGATATTCCGGTCGAAAATCATGCCCCCATTGGGAGACACAGTGAGCTTCGTCGATTGCAAACAGTGCAATGCCCTGTCCTGCATGCACTGTATCCAGCTGCTGCAGCATCCGGTCGTTCATGAGACGTTCCGGAGCAATGTACAAGAGATCGATTTCTCCCTGCATGAGTTCATGTTCGATCCTGCGCTGCTCACCCGCCGCTATGCTGGAATTCAGAAAAGCAGCCCGAACTCCCATCTGACAGAGCGTATCCACCTGGTCCTGCATAAGGGCTATGAGTGGTGAAACAACAACTCCCGTACCGGGGCGCACAAGGGCCGGAATCTGGTAGCATAAGGATTTTCCACCGCCGGTCGGCATGAGTACGAAGGCATTTTCTCCCTGTATGAGTGAATCAATTATCTCATTTTGATTCAGACGAAAATTGCTGTAGCCATAGACCGATTGAAGAATTTCTATTGCAGAGGGCATGAATCAACTCACTTTTATTTTTCGGATCACCAGCACCAGTACAAACATTACAGACAAAGTGCCTAAAACAGGAAGATAAGCCAAGGCCAGGCTGTGTTCACCAATGCCTCCCATGAGTGAAACAAAGAACATTGCAGAAATTCCGGTACTCAGATAAGTAAGACCGTTAAACAGACCGCGTTTCTGCCGCGGCAGCATACCATTCATATGTTTCTGAAAAGCAGGGAATATCGGGCCAAGTGCAAGACCGAGAACGGGAAATACATAGGGGCTTATTCCGATAATCCACAGACTGACAGCAAGCGCGGCTATAAGACCACAGATGCGTACCAGACGCAGGGAACCTACTCTGCGTGCAAGCGGATCGGTAATCAACCTGCTGAAGGTAAAAGTAACCCAGAAAGCACTCAGGAGAATATTTGCATTCCGCGAGCTTAATGAAAAAACACTCATGCCGGCATTCACACTCCAGGTCGCACTGCCAATTTCTGCTGCGGCATACATGCCGAATACAGCGATTCCTGTAAGCACTATTGGCGATGTTACGGTACTGAACATTTCTTTCATGGAAAATTCACGGAACTTAAGATTTTTGATCTGTTTAGTGCTGGCCAGAGAAACCAACAATACAAGAAAGACTATAGCATACACCGCAAACAAACCGCGAAAATTTCGGTCACCAGCAAGCCAGAGACTGGCAAAAAGCGGGGCAAGTACACCGCCAACTCCAAAAAAAGCATGATATAAACCAAAGTTCTGGTATTTTTCCGGTAGCTCGGCATAAATTGTGCTCAATGCAGTGAAAATTGCACCAGTAGCAAATCCAATGAACATGAAACCACTGAGTACAGCAATAAATACCGGTGCAATACTTATTACGAGCAGTCCAGCAAACTGTATTCCTACAGCAGCAAGCAGTACGAACTTCTGTCCTATATGGGCAATCAGAAACCCGATAAAAAGGTTGGCGATCATAATCGAGAAATTAATAGACAATGGAAGCATGCTACTCTGAAATATTCCCAGATTGAATTCCTGCTGGAATACAGTAAGCAGTGAGGGAATTGAATTCAGAATCAGCGCAAACAAAAAATGGGCAGCGATCAGCTTGCCCTGTGTAACACGATAATTCATGTACGAAGTGTAGCTCAATTGACAAAGACTGCCAATCTATCGAGAATAGGCCCCCATGATTAATCTTTCCAGAATTCGTTTGACATATGGCGATCGCCATCTTCTCAGCAATGCTAATATGCTTGTTCGTCCAGGAGACAAGATCGGTCTTGTCGGGCCGAATGGTGCCGGCAAAACCACGGTATTTCGTCTTATTACCGGGGAAGAAAAGCCTGACGACGGTCAGGTCATGGTGGAAGCCAACACGGTTATCGGCTACTTCTCTCAGGAGACAGGCGAAATGAGAGGCCGAAGTGTCATAGATGAGGTTATTTCGGGAGCCGGTATACTCTCCGAAATGGGAAAGGAAATCTCTGACCTAGAACACCGCATGTCGGAAGGTGATGCGCTCTCGGATGCAGAAATGGATCGCTATGGTGAAATACAAATGGAATTCGCGCATCGAGGCGGCTATGATCTCGAAAATAACACCGAAACTATTCTCACCGGTCTTGGGATTCTGAAAGACCGCTGGAATGCACCCGTAGAAACCTTCTCCGGTGGATGGAAAATGCGAATCGCACTGGCAAAAATCCTGCTTCTGAATCCGGATGTACTGCTTATCGATGAGCCTACCAATCATCTGGATATAGAATCGATTATCTGGCTCGAAGAATGGTTGAAAAGCTTCGAGGGAGCACTGGTAATGACCAGTCATGACAGGGATTTTATGACCAGAATCTGTTCGAGGACAGTTGAGGTAGCGGCAGGCAGCATTACCACCTACAGTGGTGATTATGAGTTCTATCTGAAAGAACGTGAAATCAGACGGGAACAGCTGGTAGCAGCTCACCGCAGGCAGCAGGCCATGCTTGCCAAGGAAGAAGAATTCATTGCCCGATTCGCAGCGCGGGCATCTCATGCCGCCCAGGTGCAATCCAGAGTCAAGACAATAGAAAAAATCGAACGCATTGTGCTGCCGCCGGATCCAAAGGTCATGAAATTCAGTTTTGACCAGGTTAAACGCAGCGGTGACATAGTGTTTACCATGGAGAATCTGGGAAAATCATGGCCAGTACCTGCCGATCCTGCATCAGGAACAGCCGCTGGAGAACATCATGTATTCAGTGGAATCAGTGCAGTAATTGAACGCGGAAACAAAATCGCGCTTACCGGTGTGAATGGTGCTGGTAAATCAACTCTGCTCAAGCTTATAAGCGGTCAGACCACCGCCAGCAGTGGAAGCGCAGAAATCGGGGCTTCCGTGCAGATCGGGTACTTCAGCCAGTATTCAAGCGACCTGCTCAACCCGGAGAATACCATTTTCGACGAGCTGAAGCTCAGACTTCCAAAAGCAAGCATTGGAAGCATCAAGAATCTCCTGGGGGCATTCCAGTTTTCCGGAGAAGACAGCGACAAGCGTATTTCGATTCTTTCCGGCGGTGAAAAAAGCCGGGTTATGCTGGCCTGTATCCTGGCAGAGCCAGTCAATTTTCTTGTGCTGGACGAACCGACCAATCATCTGGACATAGCCAGTCGGGAAGTCCTCCTGGAAGCCCTGAAGGATTTTGAGGGCAGTGTCATAGTAGTAAGCCACGACCGCTACTTCCTCAAGCATCTGGTGAACAGGGTATTCGAAATCGATCATGGAAAAATGAACATCTATGAAGGAAATTACGAATACTATCAGGAAAAATCAGCCCTGCTGCATCAATAAATCGAGAACATAGGCTTCTACTTTACGGTTCTCGCCTTCAGTCGGGAAATCATGAATGTGTAGAGCTGGATTGAAATTCAGCTCGATGACGGCATAGTCTTCCGGATCTCCCTCACGCAGCTCTGCACCTTCAGCAATAATTATATCCACGCCACAGATCCTGGCTCCCAGAGTCTCGGCTGAGCGGACCGCAATCTGTGAATAAAAGGGATGAAGGCTATCAGTGACATCAATTCCATCACCGCCTGTACTGATATTGGAATTTTTTCTTATGTATACAGTCTCGTCCGGCCCCGGTATCGAAGAGAAATCCAGCCCTGATTCAGCAAGAACAGCAGCCTCAATTTCTCCGGCTTTCAGTTTTTCAAGTGGAAGTTTGTAGCCGTTCCCACGTCGTGGATCAAGGTTTTTATCGGCTATGAGTTCACTGATGCTATGTATACCATCTCCCACAACATGCGCAGGAACCCGGTTCAGAATAGCACGCACATGTCCATCGATTACAAGAAAACGGTACTCCCTGCCTTCAATATACTCCTCCACCAGCACCTGACTGTCATGTGAAAAAGCCAGCTCAAATGCCGAAATTATGTCTTGCAGAGATGATCCTTCTGGAATTCTGGTAATTCCAATCCCGAAATTCGTGCTGTTTGGTTTAATGATCCAGTCAGCTTGACGGAATTCATTGATTTCACTATCTGTTTTCAGCGTTTCCTGCAGCATTATGCCCGCAGGAACTCGAATGCCTGCTTCACTAAGCAACTGCTTGCTGACAGCCTTGTTGTTCATGAGTAAAGGAGAAATATAGGTATCTGCAGAGGTTCTGGTAGCCTGCATAACGTATTCTGTTCTTCCATCCCAGGTCAGACGGACTATGTTATCCTGATAATCCAGAATTTCAACATGTATCCCCCGATTCAAAGCCTCCCTGACAAGCAGCTGACTCGATAATTCAAGCTGAGCAAAAACAGCATCTGTTGGTATCACTTGGCTTCTCCTTTTTAGAAATCTGCCGATAAAGTTCTTTGTGCTTCCCGGCCTGCATGAACATAAATTTCTCTACAGAGCCAGCGGCACGTGAATCCTCATATACTCTTTCAAAAAGCAATAATTCCTCTCCTGAAAGTGATGCAGCAATTCCGGATATCAACCCCGAATACAGCTGATTTCCGGATCCAGAATCGAGCATGTCTGCACTTGAAAAAAGCTCGTGGCATAAGGATTCCGCTTTCTCACGATAAGTTCTGTCCGCTCCATTCAGTGCAAAGTCTTCGAATTCTGCTATTACTGCATCGTAAGCGATAGCGCCATTACGCCCAGGAACACTACAGTACTGTATAAAGGCATGCATACATAAAAGCCTGAGAAAATGAAGTTGCCGATCATCTATGCCAATTGGACTGTACGGATTGAGATCCGGAATTCTCATTTCAATGTAGGAAATGCCATCTTTATCCAGAGCATCCAGACTCGTCTCGCAGCATTTTCCGGGATTTGCCGGTTTCAGCCTGAGCGGTGCATATACTTCCTTTTCCGAAAACAGGCCAGAAGGTCCAATGCATCTGCGAATGCTGTCGGTATAATTGCGCAATGTATCGAAATTCAGCCTGCTGCTTTCAGGATTCCTGTACCCGTAGTGAGAGTTTCGAAGTGAAACCGCATTCTGCAGACCGTTACTGCTGGAGTACTCTTTATACTGATTCAGATATGCACCTGGCTCGGGGCTTGCTCCGAAGACATATACACTTAAGGGAAGATACTCAAGAAATACTGCAGCTACTTTCAGATACAATTGATCCGTAAATACTCTGCGAGTCATTCCTTTTCCGTATGCTCCATATGCAAGATCTATCGCTTCATCGGAATAGGAAAAGTTTACATGGACTCCGGAAATATGCATAACTGCACTGCCGTATTTTGACTGTAGATAGCGACGGTAGGCCTCTTTCTCCTCGCCCTCACGCGTTCGGGGAAATACAGCCGGATAAATTGCTGAATACTCATTGGGTATCGGAGGCATGCTTGAGGGCCACATGAATTCCTCACCTATCGCAGCATCTGCTGTCGCATGTAGTCTTGAAAGCTCGTTTATTACCCCGGAAATCGAGGACTGCACACTGCTTACTATCTCGAGCTGGGACTCAGAAAAATCCTTGGAGAAATATTTCTGGTCAAGATCAGCAGGATGCTGTTTGCGTGATATACAGGCATCCTGACCAGTGCGAACGGCCTCCCGCTCTACACCCCAGTTGCCTTCAAAAGATAATATACCTGATTCAGGAAGATCATGCATCTTCGCTGCTCCCGGCACTGTTATTGGTTGAACAGCAGCAGCTGCAGAAATTCCGGATAGCGTGAAGTGCATCCTCATTTACCTTGCAGACCGTTGCCTGACCGTTCCTGACACAGCTTATAAGTCCAGCATTCTCAAGTTCCTTGAGATGATGAGAGATCGTCGAGCGGCTTATTTTCAGCTCTTCGGATACCCTGGTAAATGCCTTGTTCACTCCCTCACAACAGGTTTCGCCTTCATCCCAACGATACAGCAATTCCAGGATACGGATCCGTTGTTCGCTCGAAAGTGCTTTAAACATCTGTGAAAGATTCGATTGTTTCATGAGTATAGAATAATAGAACAGTTGAACAGAATCAAGCTATATCTGACGATTACTTAATAATCGCATGAGCTGATTCCGGTTCTGGCATGATAGTTTTCTGAAAATATTCCTCATATGGGTTTTAACAGTATTGATTGAAATATTGATTTCGTCTGCAATATCTGAATATTTCATACCCCGGGCTACATATGGTAAAATCTGGTATTCACGATCAGTCAGAGAATCAAAAAGCGGAGCTTTACTTTTTTTATTGAGAACTGCGTTTTCGGAATCCTGCATTATATGAGCTCTGTCAGTACAGTTTTCCCAGATCTCGATAAGAAAATGGAGCTCTTCTCCACCAATGTCCAGAACGGGTATAGAAGTAATATACCATTTCCGGGAATTTACTGTCGCAACTTTGCTGTTTCTGCGCAGCAAGTCTTTCGCAATACAGCTAGGATGATCCTTGGGATACCGGTTCAAATTCTGCAATGAGAAAACAGGCTTCCCATGGGTTATTTCCTGCGGACCCAACAGCTCATATCCCTTTCTGTTCATTGAAATAACAGTCAAATCTGGCTTTAATACAATTACTATCTTGTCCAAAGAATCGAGCACAAGGTTTTGATACATAACCCTTGCATTATTAGTATCTATCTGGTTTTCCATATGCAGCAACTTTGACTCTGAGTGCCATAGTTTCAATGCCAGCAAAAGAACAAGCTGTATGGAATCAATTTCGAAATTATGATTAAGAACACCATGAATATCTCTTCTACTGGAAAGCTGTTGATGCAGAGCCACATGCTTTTGATCTGTGTACAGGATGACTGGCGTTTCAGGTGCTTCAATGATTAAATTCATCATTTCCATGGGTACAATAAATACACAGACTTTCCCATCATCCATGCATGAGTCAGATGCTTCTTCAAAACTGTCAACAAAATACAACCTGAGTTCCAGAAGATACAGATTGTTTAAGAATGTTCTGCTGAATGTTTGTAGATCACCAAGCAGAATCAATTTACAGTTTTCTGGTTTAGGCTTGAACCCGGAGAAGATTGATCTACCTGGCATATGAACTCAAATAACCGGAGATATCTGCTAATTTCACCGGTTTATTAAATACATGGTCAAAACCGGATTCCCTGCACTTATAAGATATCTCTGTTGAATCTCTACCGGTGAGTGCAATCAGCACACATTTCTTACGTGACTCGAGTTCAATAGAACTGCTCTCCAGTCTACGAATAGTCCGGGCAGCTTCCATGCCGTCCATTATTTTCATAGATATATCCATAAAAATAATATCAGTATGATGCTGATGCCACAGCGAGACGGCATCTATTCCATCTGAAGCCTCAAAAATACGGCATGAGGGATACATATGTTCTATCATTTTGCGGTGTACTTTCCTGGCAATTCTGTCGTCATCTGCAATAAGGACAGATTCAGGTACATGCACGGTGAGCTTATCTTTATCTATCACCGTATCGTCAACACGTGGAATCAGTGTATCTGAACAAGAAACCTGAACTGGTATTCGGAAACTAAAACAGGTGCCATGATCATGACTGGATTCATCATCACAGATTTGGGTTGAATCGGCATGAATCCTGCCTCCGAATATGTCAATCAGCCTGGCGGCTATATATAGGCCTAAACCAGTACCAGGTGTACTACTGGAGTTTCTCTGAAATGCCCGCATAAGTCGAGGCATTTCACCCATTGGCAAGCCAGGACCGGTATCTGAAACAGAGAATTGCAGATCCCCGGAAACTGCATCCATTTTTTCATAGGATACCTGTAATTTAACTTTTCCGCTTTCAGTGTATTTAATCGAATTATTTAATAAATTTAATATAATCTGGCGAAGCCGCACCGGATCTGTCAGAACAAACCCGGGAATCTCTGAATGCAAATGTAATTTCAGTTCGATAGCTTTTTGATAAGCCAAAGGTCGCACAAGGCGAATAACCTCAGATACAAGCTGCTCCGGTGACACATGTTCTTTTGACAATTGAATTTTTTCGAGCTCAAATTCAGATTGATCTATAGTCATGTTCAGGGTCTCAAGCAGAACCTGCTCACTTTCCCATAGATATTCTGTGTACTCCGGTGATTTCGGACAGTGATTCCGGCGGAAAACGGACAGCTGTCTGAAGGAAGAAAGTCCTCGTCTCCAGTATGTTCAGGTGTCCGTTTTCAGTCAATCTACTGCATACATTTTC
>NZ_BAAHXT010000021.1:0-24218 GCF_054657935.1 Spirochaeta dissipatitropha
GGGCACGAGGAACGTGAGGGGAACGAACGCGGCTTGCGCAGCAAACGCGTGGTTCCACGTACCGCAGTGCGCAGCACGAGGAACACGCGAAACGAAGACAGACGAAGTCTGGCTGAGCAGCCAGGCTTTTTTTTGTCCAAAGGACAAAAAAAAGGGGTCCCTGGCAACGACGTAGTACACTCCGACAAAGTTATTTACGTATAACTCTACCTTATTATTCGATTTCTTGAAGTACTGTCCGAATTTTAGTTTTCTTGACGTGAATACATAACTATGGAACAATCTATAATAGATGTACTCTATACCGTATGTCACACTAATGCCAGGAGGAAATTACACGCAGTTTTGTAATTTCTTCTGAGTATATGGAATACATATGTAATACTGGTTTTGCTGAAAATGTTCAGTATGCACAATGGTCAAGGAGTCTTTGGATGGGTACTGTTGAATCACCAATGATTGGTCTACTGATCGGGTCGAGTACGGCTCTATATTCCCGTACGATTACTCAAAATCTACATGCAGCAACCCAGAAGTTTGGATTTAAATTAACCTGTTTTCTTTGTAATTTTTTACGTTATTACACAGACGATATACCGGAAGATTACTTTATACTTGATTTTGTAGGAAGCAGTTCACTGGATGCCCTTATTATTGGTGGCATGGTCAGTGATAAGGTCTTGAAAAGAATAATTCAAAGAAACAACGAGCGTACAACTCCGGTTCCTATTGTTTGCCTGACAAATAAAGCAGATGAAGTACATTCAGTTCTTATCGATAACAGTGCAGGTTTTCGTGAACTTATGGCCCATTTACTGGACCATCATAAATTCACCCGTCTTGCACTTATTGGTGGTCCCAAAGGACAGTCCGAAGCAGAGGTCAGGAAAAACGCATTTATTCAGGAGATGGAAAAACGGAATCTTGAAGTGCGCGAGGACTGGATCGTTCATGGAGATTTTCACACGAATTCCGGAGCGATTGCCATGAAGGAGCTTCTGAAGTCCGATGACCTTTCATTCGAGGGAGTAGTTGTAGTTACAGATCCAATGGCTGTCGCTGCGCAGAAACATCTGGAATCAGCTGGATACAAGGTTCCAGATGACATATTTGTAACTGGTTTTGATGATATGCTGCCCAGTTCCTTGACCACCGTTCGACAACCGTTCAAGCTACAGGTGCAAAAAGCCGTAGAGCTGATTCATGAAAAACTCAATGGTGAGCAGGTAGATGCTTGCCTGGAAATTCCTTCTATGCTCAAGATTCGGTCAAGTTGCGGCTGCGGCAGCCGGGATCTGCTTGAGCATCTCTCAGATTTTATTCTCAATAATGAAATAATGTATGCTTTTTTCCAGAAACTGGAAACCTCGTTTCTGGAATCACTGGAACAGCGGAACCCTGACATATTTCTTTCTAAGCTTCTGGAATACATGAGTGATGTTGCTTTTGGTTTTACTGGTTCAGAATTCACTGGCGCTGAATGGCGTGTAGTTTTTCGATTGATTGAAAGAAATATTCGGATAAAAAGTAATAGTAAATTCGATACCGACTATGTCGATTTTATTCTGGATAAAGCGCTGATGATTGTCATGAATGCACCACTGAATGCAGATACTGCAGAGCGGTTTTTCTCCGAAGAAGAGTATTTCACCTTGATTAAATTGAATCAAAGCTTGAACAAGACATCGAGCCAGCCTGAGTTAATTGATCTACTTGCCTCCTCTTTACCAGAATTAGGCTTCCGTGGAGGTCGGCTTGCTCTTATTTCGGCATCTGGTAAAAAAGCCTCGCTGAAACTTGTATATAATGAGATTGAACGCAAATTTCTTCCAGAAGAAGGTGTAGTTTCCTCATTACATGATCCACATCCCGAGTTGTTCAGACAGACCGATAACCCGGATCTGATTACTGTGGTGCAGCCTTTGTTTTTTTACCAGGATTTAAATGGCTTCCTGTCAGTGGATGCTAATTTGATTGCACTTGATGTTCTTGATACTCTCAGTTCTCATATCAGTAATACAATTCGCTCTATTCGTTTGTGGGAAGAGCGGATTCGGTCCGAGGAGCAAATGATTCAGTCCGAGAAAATGGCTGCTCTGGGAAAACTGGTTGCTGGTATTGCTCATGAAATCAATACACCGATCGGAATCGGACTTACTACCGCCAGTGATCTGAGACTGAGGGCAGAAGAGATTTTAGAGCATCACGGTCAGGGGAGCCTCACTCGGACACTGTTCTACGACTTTCTGCAGATTCTTGATGAAGAAACATCTCTGATTGAGGGTAATCTTGTTCGCGCTGCTGATTTGATTCGTAGTTTTAAGACAATTGCAGTAGATCAGTCTAATGAAGAGTTCAAGAGCTTTAATCTCAAGCAATATCTTGAGGATATTGTGACCAGCCTTAAGCCTAAATTAGGTAAGAAAGGCTATTCAGTAACAATTTCCTGCTCTGATGAAATTGCCATGTTTGGACCACCGGGAACTATCGCTCAGATAATCAGCAATTTAGTTACAAACTCCATAGTCCATGGTTTCGATTCCAAACCTGGAGGAGAAATCATGATAAACTGCTCGGCAGATAAAAATAGTGTGCTCATTCATTATTCAGATAATGGCAAAGGTGTGAGCAGGGAAATAGTTGAGGACATATTTGAACCATTTTTCACTACCAGAATGGGACAGGGGGGAAGCGGACTTGGCCTGTACATTGTGTATAATCTTATGCATAGAATATGGAAGGGAAACATTCGCTGTGAGAGCAGTCCCGGCATCGGAACAAGTTTTCACATGACCTTTGCAGTTGATTGCCGAGATCCCAAAACCTGAAATGCTATCAGTCGAATGGTTTGATGAACCGTTGATAATACAGAAACAAGCGTACACCTCAGGTCGTGAGTAATCTGTCTGTAGAATATTACTGTTCCTGCCGACACCCTAAATCGAATATCCACAACCTTCTCTTACGGTAAATATTTAATTCATTAAAAATTAACACCCGCTATGCCGGAAAACATCATCGACTGTTGACAGTTTTGCTCATCTTTTTTAGACTCTCCGTATCAAGTAAGCAAGCACGAAAACAAGCCGCCGGGGGGTCCTGTCATGCAGGACTGAGATAGGGGAGCAATGAGCCCCTGACCCGTTGAACCTGATCCGGTTAGTACCGGCGTAGGGAGAGCGCAAGACAGCAGGTGAATCATCTCCGTACAGGAGCGTTTCCTCTTGTTCAAAGCCGCCTCTCGACAGGCGGCTTTTGTGTGCTCAAGGAGGCTCTATGCTTATAGGCTGTCAGTTTTCTCTCTATCCCATGGAGAGCGACTTCGTACCAATAATCCTCGAGGCCATTGCCCCGCTTAAAAATCGTACAGATTTACGGGTGGAAAGCGATGACCTGAGTACCTATCTGGCAGGTCCCAGCCAGACCGTGTTCGATGCGGTTCATGAGGTATATGCCGCTGCCTGCCGCGCCGGAGGTCACGTAGTCCTGTCTGCGACCTGGTCACGCGGTTGCCCGGGTGAACCCGGCGACCCGATCTGCACCCCGGACGGTGGTGATATTCAGAATGAATCACTGCCCGTGAGATCCTCTCATGGCAACGGTATTATCAGCGCTGCACAGTGCGCCCTGTATCCAATGGGTAATCCAGATTATATGCAGGAAATAGTCCGTGAGATCGAACTGTTCAATCAGGCAGCTCAAAAACCAGCCGTCGACCTTGAGGTATCTCCAAAGCATTTCTGTACCCGGCTGGATGGAGAACTCAGTCAGATTTTCCACCAGCTGGCAAGTGCCTTTGTCCGCTCTGGACAGACAACTCCTCACGTAGTACTCACCGCAACCATATCCAAGGGGAGTCCCAGCGCTTCCGCCCCGCATAATCGTCGCAAAGAAAAGGAGAACATATAATGAACACATCAGCAAAATGGAATCTGAAGGATATTCTTGGTCTTATTGTTATATCGGCTGTATTCGGACTGTTGTACCTGGGATGGGTGCAGGTATGGATGCTGCTGCAGGGCATCATCGGCCCGTTGGCAATGGACATAGTGTTTGGCGTCTGGTTCTCCGGCGCAATTTTCTGTGCGCTCATGTTTCCCCATCCGGGGTCCGCATTCTATTCCGCAATGGTCAGTGTTATTACCCAGGTATTTGCCGGTAATCCCTCCGGGCTGGTTATGCTCCTGACCGGACTGGTGCAGGGTAGCGGCTCTGAAGTCCCCTTTCTGTTCACGAAATACCGCCACCGCAATCTGATCATGAGTCTGGTCGCCGGGTTTGTAACCGCCCAGTTCAGTTTCGTATATACCTGGTTTCGCTTCAGCTACTGGACCCTGTCACCCGGCTACGTAATCAGCATGTATGCAATCCGCAGTCTCAGCGGCGTCGTACTCGGTGGGGGGCTGGCCTATGTGCTGTATCGAGCAGTAATGGCATCCCGCGGCCGTGAAACAGAAGGCAGTGAGCTTGAGGATAGTGAGCAGGATGCAGACTGAGTCAATCAATACCAGCGCCAGCCCCGATATCGGTGCCGACACCAGCACTATAACCAGCCCCGGTATCGGTGCCAGCACCAGCGCTTGCCAGAATTCACCTGGCACATCAAATGGCAGATCACACGGTGCATTAGTCTCCCAGGCCCTGCTTGAACTGCAGGGCCTGGGCCTTTGCTGGGCCGGCCACCGTCAAAGCCTGTTCGAAAACATTAATCTGCAGGTGTATCCCGGTCAGCAAATTCTGCTGTCCGGTGACAATGGCTGTGGAAAAAGCACACTGCTGGCAGTCATAAAAGGACTGCTGCGCTCAGAGGAAAACTCTCCGCATGAAGCAGTCTGTCATCTGACAGGGCGCATACTCTACAAGGGCCAGGACACAGGCAGCAGAACAGCAGCCGAACGCAGTGAAATAGGCCTGGTATTCCAGGATCCTGACAGTCAGTTCTGCACCCTGAACGCCGACGACGAACTCTACTTCAGTCTCGAACAACTGGGTATGGCCCGACCGGAAATGGAACTCCGGTACAATGAATGTGTACAGCGCTGGCGGCTGCAGAACCTGGTATCCAGGCGCATCGATCAACTCTCCGGAGGTCAGAAGCAGCTGCTGGCTCTGGCAGCAATAATGATCCAGCAGCCCAGACTGCTTCTACTGGACGAAATCACCAGTCAGCTGGACCCCTGGGAGCGCGAGTACCTATGGCACGGACTGCAGACCATGCTCTCAAATCAACCCGAAACCGCCATGATATGTGTCGATCATGCCTATTCCGGCCCCCATAATGACCAGCTGATGCACCTCAGATTGGACACAGCGGGACTGATCCCCTCTGTCCCTGTCCAGGCCGCACCAACAGCCCCTGGGTACGCCACATCTGCAACCTCGGCACAGCAAACAAGACCCACAGCTCAGCGGCACCTGCAGGAAATACAGAGTCAACTCCCGGCCCACACCGGAAAAGAAATCACCCGTCCGCTGGTCTCAGCCCGCAATATCTCCTACAGGTATCGATCTGCCGCCGCCCCTCTGTGGTCAGGAGTCAATATCCAGCTGCCCGCCGGGAAAATCCTGGCAATAGTCGGGCCGAACGGCAGCGGGAAATCAACCCTGCTCGCCGTGCTGGCAGGACTGCTCAAACCGGGTGAGGGAAACATATCACTGCCCCGGCGTCGGCTGCTGATCCCGCAGAACCCCGAACACCTCTTTCTCTATAACCGGGTATGGCGCGAGCTCGGATCAGATCTGGAATCCGCCATGCCGGTCCTGCAGCACTTCGGTCTGGCTCGCAGCAGACAGTACTCACCATATCGACTCAGTCACGGACAGAAACGCCGCCTGAACCTGGGGCTGGCACATATCAGCACACCGGAACTGCTGCTGCTCGATGAACCCACCCAGGGTCAGGATCCCGCCTTCAGAACCCGGATTCTGCAGGATATCACCGGACATGCCCGTCGGGGAGCAGCCGTTATAGTAGCTACCCATGACTGGGATCTGGTACAGACAATAGCTGATGAGGTACTGCTATGCGGATGAAAATGATGGATCACATTGAAAAACCTGGCTGGCTGCAGTCCTGCAACCCCGTCGTCAAGCTGGGCTGTGCCCTGTTTTCCGTACTGCTGGCAACCATACTCTGGGACCCCTTCAGCCTGGCCGCCGGAGCCCTCACCGCGGTTCTCCTGGTCTGGATCGGCGCCCGGATCCCGCCATACCGCCTGCTCCCTGTACTCGGCATGTTCGCCATAACCGTCTGGAGCCTCGTGCTGGCCAATAACGTATTCGGCAACGCCGAAGCACAGCTGGATGCCCGTTGGAATCCCGGACTGATCCTCGGCCTGCGCATCGCCAACTTTGCTTTCTGGGGAATCGTCTTCAGCTTCACCACAAACCCCCGCGACCTGGCATTAAGCCTGACGCAGAATCTCGGCATCTCTCCAGCAGTCAGCAGCGGCCTCATGACAGCCCATCGCCTTCTTCCCCTCATCGGCGATGACATGATGTGGATCCGCAGATCACTCAAACTACGCCGCCTGAACACCCGTGAACACAGAATCGTCCGTTCACGATTCCACAGCTGGCTGGCCACCGCCCGCGGAGTACTCCTGGGAGCCCTACGACGCGCCGAACGGGGAGCTCAAGCCATGGAAGTCCGCGGCTTCTCACTCGACAGCAAACGCAGCACATCCACAGCCGTATATTACCGCAGCATTCCAGTACGCCGACGGGACATAGCCCTAATCGCATTCACCGCCCTGCTGTGGATCGCAATACTCCTGACTGCACATTACGCAGGCACCTTGCGCTTCTGGGGTGCCGACTGGTAGTCCGAATTCAAGTACGGCATAGGGGCTGTCCCCGGCACCCGACAGCCAAGCCACGAGCCCTCGGTCATAGATCCCGCCCTCCAGCCAGTCTGCCGGGGTCGGCGAGCTCCGGAGTGCGGCTGACGCCTCCCGTCCCGGTACGGGCAAGCCCTGCCCGGGACCGCCTCCGGCGTCCTCCGCATGCCTCAGCCAGGATTTGTTGAGTAGTTAGAAAACTCCACAAAGATTTCAATCATTTCATTATCCTGCCACTAATTAAATCTATATTCAGGGATTTGAGAAAATGTATGCGTTTTTCTGTCGTAAGTTATGGCAGGATAATCTTTTATCGAATAGTTTTTGTGGAGTTTTCTAACTACTCAAGGAAACTCCCTACTGTGTATTTATTACACAGCACTTATCTATGGGATGCGTAAAATAGTTACAGTTACATGATTTTTTCTGCTTGTGTCCTTGTGCTCTGGTATAGCTCTTCGTTATAACTTGCTTCCGGTAAACAACTTGCATATTTCTGCTTTTTCGTGCCCAGCCTGGCACGTGAATTGCTTCATGTAGATCATGAGACGTTACAGGAAAAATTTAATTATATCTCTGGTAGGATTGTGCTTCGGGCTGTCCTTCAGTACGGGTCTTGCTGCCAACGACACTGCTTTGTCGCTTGGGGATCTTGTATCCATGGCGATACGGGAGGATAGGGTGATTCAGGGAATACTGCTGGATCAGAGAATTTCGGGACTCAGAGATGATGCTTCGGAACTACCGACCTATGCAGCCATTGCGGTGCAGGGCAGTCTGTCTGCGGCACATCAGGTGCCGGCGAATGCTTCAGCTTACAATGTAATCAGTGGTGGTCCTGAGTTGGTGTTCAGGTGGGGAGAGTCGGGAAATACCAGTTTGCAGACTGCCGCAGATATCAGACTGTATCTGGATGATCAGCTTTCGAATAATAACAGTATTGCCCCTTCGCTGCAGCTGAGTCACAGAATTACTGATGTGCTCGGAGGTCAGCGGATTACGACGGATGAAATCCGAAAGCTTCAGCAGGAACTGCGCCAGGAAAAAGAACTCAAGGATAGGGCGGCATCAATTACCGCGCAGATATTCAGCATTCTTTCTTCTGTTCTTGACCAGCAAAGAGTCGAGTTGAATGCACAACAAAGCCTGGCCGATGCCCAGCTGAGCAGGGAACAGCTCGTTACGGTGCAGCGTAGGGATCCTGAGAGTCTGCAGGTTCTGCAGGCAGATGACCGCATTATTGCAGCTCGGATAGACATAGAGAATGCGCGCTCACAACAGAACATTCAGCTTGAAAGTCTACGTAGACTCACACGGAATCCGGAGATTCTTCTCAGTGATCTCCAGAACATTCCAATTCCATTACCGACTGAAATAGCCATGCCTGCACTACCGGAGCTCACCAGTTTTGTCTCGTATCATCAATCCATGCTGAGCCTGGAACTGGTACGACTTCAGGACGCAGCCACATTTCAGGGACCGGTCAGAAATCTGAATCTATCAGCATCTGCAGCCAGTACCTATCTGCCGAATCAGGGCAGTCTAGATTCATTCAGGATTGCGGCGAGAGGCACCTTGAATGAAGGTACTAGCTGGTCGCTTGGACTTGAACTGTCCTACAGCAGCAATGAGCGCCTCAGCGGCCCGGTTCTCGGGCTCAATGGCTCATGGTCACCCGATGCAGGCTCCTGGCAATCAGAACAGAATAGAATCGAGCGTGAAATTTCCCGGATCAACCTCGAGCAGGCAGAGATACAGTATCAGAACACCCGTGAGGATATACAGAACACAATTCGGGATTACGATACCCAGATACGTCAGCAGCAGTTGTCTGCTGAAAGCTGGAACAGGCGCCTGGCTATCAGTAAGGCCACCCTGGCTGAAGCCATCAGATCATTTGAAGCCGGTTTGACGACACAGACCGCAGTGGTTCAGGCGCAGCTGAATCTGGACTCACTGCTTCTTCAGGGAAGAACACAGAGCTTGTCCATGCTTTCACTTATAGAGAACATAAAGAGGAATACAATATGAGTTCAGATCTTTTAAAGAAATCCAGCAAAATCAAATACATAATTATCGCCCTTATATTGATTGCAGCGGTATCTGTACCTGTCTGGTTATTTTTGATTCAGCCACGCTTGCGTACGGATTCGCTGCAGAACGAACAGACAAGCGCGCTCGATAACACGGGTGCTGCTAGAACTGCGGCCCGCGGAAGCACAGCGGGCTTCAGCCAGGAGATGTCCGTTGGCGACCCTGTGCCGGTGCAGGGTGAAATTTATACAGCCAGCCTTGTGCCAAGCAGGCAGGGGGTTGAGATATCCGGCAATCTCCAGCCGGGAAATTCTTCAGATGCTGTCTTTATGACTGCTGGAATTATAACCGAGCTGCGTGTGAGTGAGGGGCAGGCTGTCAGGCAGGGACAGGTTCTCGCCAGGCTGGATACCACCGATGTTCAGTATCAGCTGGCGTCCAGGGAATACGATCTTGAACAGGAACGTCTGTCAGGCAGCCCTCGGCGCCTGCAGCTTCTGGAAATGCAGTATGAACAGCTGCGGCGTCAGCTGAATGACTACGTTCTGACTGCCGCTATAAGCGGCCGTGTTTCTGCAGTTCATGTAGAGCAGGGCAGCAGTGTAACGAGAGGACAAACAGCCCTGCGCATTATCGATACGAACTCCTATAAAGCACAGGTTCAGATCGATGAGCTGGATATTATTCGTGTTTCACCGGGCCAGGAAGTCGAAGTATTTCTGGATGCCCTGCCGGATGTGAATCTCTATGGATCGGTTGAATCAGTCGGTCTTGAAGGAACAGCCACCGGGCAGGGCTACGCAGTTGTTCCGGTACGGATCAGCTTTCCCGAGGCGGACAGCAGGATTATTCCAGGTTTCAGTTTCAGCGGTTCAATTTATGTTGCCGGAGAAGAAGAGGCTGTAATAGTCGACCGGAGAGCAGTACAGACAATCCGGGAACCAATGGGGATTGTATACTTGGTAGATGAGAGCGGCAGGGAAGCCGTTCCGGTCACTGTTCAGTATGAAGCCTTCGGACAGCTGAATTACCGGATTACTGCCGGAATCGAAGCAGGCAGCAGACTGATGGGGATACCGGCTGCAGGAACCGCCGGCGGGAGCGGCCTGCCGACTATCCGCATTCCCGGGGTTCCCAACACAGGAGGCCTCCCGGGATCCGGAGCACAGCCTGCGGGGAATTTCCGGACAGGAACAGGGAGATTCTAATGAGTGTACGCCTGGAGACCCCCCAAGGATCTACATTTCCCGTTCCTGTAATTGAAACCCGCAACATTCAGCGTTACTACACCATGGGGACTGTAGTAGTACAGGCCCTACGGGGAGTATCAATCAGTATTGCTACCGGTGAGATGACGGCCATTATGGGACCCTCAGGATCGGGAAAGTCCACGTTGATGCATCTAATGGGCTGTCTGGATACGCCGACAAAGGGTGAACTTCTCATAGATGGAGTCCTGACGTCCAGGCTGAAAGAAGCCCGACTCGCCCAGCTTAGAAACCGGAAAATCGGATTCGTGTTCCAGCAGTTCAATCTGCTCAATCAGTCAAGCATACTCGAGAATGTTGAAACACCGCTGCTCTATGCAGGTATCCCCCTCATGAAGCGCCGGAAACTGGCGCTGGAAGCACTGGATATGGTTGGTCTGTCGGATCGGGTCAAGCATCGGCCGACCGAGCTTTCGGGTGGACAGAAGCAGCGAGCTGCAATCGCCCGTGCTATAGTTAACAAGCCGTCCTTGTTGATCGCAGATGAGCCGACTGGCGCTCTGGATACCAGAACCGGGCATCAGATCCTTGAACTCTTCTCGAATCTGAATCAGCAGGGATTAACGGTCCTGATCGTAACCCACGATCCGGCAGTCGGGGATTCCTGCCGTCGCGTGCTGACAATCCGCGATGGATTGATCAGCGAGGAATTCTTCGGTGAAAGACCGGGGACAACAGCGGGCATGCATATTGCTCAGGGGATAGTAGAATGATATTCGAGAATTTTCGACTGGCTTTCCGCAGTCTTGGCAGTAACAAGCTGCGAACCCTGCTGTCCCTTCTGGGAATTGTGATCGGGGTAGCCTCGGTTATTGCTATAACCAGCCTCGGCGCCAGCGCGGGCCAGAGCATAACCAGTGCGATTGCGGCTGCGGGACTTGAAACCATGACCGTTTCCCCGCAGGGTCAGAGTCGGGAAATCCGCAATCAGTTTACTGAGGAACTCGCCGAGGCCATGCAGCGTTTTGTCCCGGGAATCGCGGCTGTGCTTCCGGCTCACAACTTTTCGGTTCAGCTGAGGGCTGATGGCAATGCCTGGGGCGGTTCTGCATCAGCGGTAATGCCGCAGCATTCCAGCGTGCTTGATTATCAGCTGCAGGATGGCAGGTTTATTTCAGAGGATGATATCGAGAATCGCCGCTCTGTTCTGGTTCTGGGAGCATCGGTTGCTGAGGAACTCTTTCCGGAGGGTAGTGCCGTAAATCAGCGGATTCGTCTGGTATCCGGAAACCAGGTACGAAGCTTCGAGATTGTCGGTGTAATGGCTGAAAAAACCAGCGGATTCGGATTGAACTATGACACCACAATTTATGTACCGTACACAACCTACACCCAGCGCTTTACCAGAACCGCTGTAGTCGGTACCTATATTGTCCGTGTTATTCCAGGCTATGATCCAATGAAGGTCTCATCCGATCTAGGGGCTTATCTGGATGTAATTCTTGGTACCCGGAACTATCGTATTCTAAGCCCTGCCACGATAGCCGAGACCGCAAGCCAGGTCACCGGAACATTGAGTATCTTCCTTACTGCCATTGCTGCAATCTCTCTGCTGGTCGGAGGAATCGGAATTATGAATATTATGCTGGTAGCCGTAGTCGAGCGAACCCGGGAAATCGGCATCCGCAAGGCCCTCGGCGCCAGACCTGTAACAATTCTGGGGCAGTTTCTGATTGAAGCAGCCGTTCTGACCACAATCGGCGGTCTGCTCGGTATGGCTATCGGAATAGGACTGACCTCCATAGTAGTTCAATATATTGATTATCAGTTCGTGCTCGATATGAACGCCGTGAATATTGCTGTCGGTGTCAGTATGGGCATCGGAATCTTTTTCGGCCTCTATCCGGCATTTCGTGCGAGCAAACTTGACCCGATCAGGGCTTTGAGTTACGAGTAGTAGTATGAGAAAACAGGGTTTTCCGGTTATTGCATTATTGGCTGGTCTTTATATTCTGATAGCGATTCTGTTATTCGGATTTTTCTCTGGTTCACAGACCCGGAATATACTGCTGCAGCAGTATCAGCTGGAGCAGGGACTGGCGCAGATGCTGACCATGCTGCAGTTCAACCCTGATATGGAAATAGCACAGGGCAGGGGCGACCTGCCGTTTCAGATAACAGGTATCGGTATATATGATCAGGAAGGAAACAGCATTTTCGTGAGGGGTCAGGCACCAGCTGTAATCAGTATGAGCCGGGGTGAAGCGAGAGAAGATCTCATGAACATGGATGATTCCGATCGCATAGTGTATATCCGACGTTTTCCGGTCGGCTTGCCGGGTAGAATCGCTGAAACGGGCCCTGATCAGTCCCCTGTAATCCGGGATGCCGAGAGATCCGTATCCCGATCGCCGGTTCCGGTGAATGGTCTGTCTGACTGGCGTCTGACGCGCCGTCCGATGGCGATGTACATAGAGGCTATTCCTCTCGAGCAGTCAAGTGCCTGGTCATATTCCTGGCCGGCATACGCAGTTATTATTTCATTGCTCGGTATCGGCTTTGTCTTTTTTGCCCATGTCTATTTCAGGAATCAGCAGTATCGGCAGGTGCTGCTGGAACAGGAAAGCCTGGTCACCCTCGGCGAAGCGGCCCGCACAATCAGCCATGAGATCAAGAATCCCCTGAGTGCCATTGGTCTGCGCCTGAGTATTCTGAAATCACAGAGCAATGCCGAAGCTCAGGAAGATCTGGGCATTATACAGCAGGAGGTCCAGCGCCTGGAACGTCTATCCTCCAAAATCGGTCAGTTTCTCAATAATCCCGGAGGGGTTCCGGAACCGGTGAACCTCAAGGATTTTATTCAGAATCTGGCAAAACGGTATCCGGAGCGGGTGCATTTTTCTGCACCGGGGATTGAAACAGAGGGTGATGAAACGCTGGTATTCATTGATCCCGATCATCTTCGCTCCATCGTGGAAAATATCCTGGTTAATGCACTGGAAGCCGATCCATCCGGCACGGTGCGGATCGAACTGCAGAGGAAAAAGCACTGGGTCAGGCTGTATGTCATAGATTCGGGGCCTGGAATTGTCGAAGAATTGGGAGACAGAATATTCAGTCCCTTCGTTACGACCAAGGCGCGCGGCAGCGGAATCGGACTGGCCATAGCCCAGCGTTTTGCGGAGGCTGCGGGCGGCAGTCTTGAATGGAAATCGAATCCAGAAGGTGGTGCAATTATGATTGTGTCACTGCCGGAGCATATATGAACCTCCTCGTAATTGATGACGATGACAATGTTCGCAGCAGCCTGATCAAGTATCTCGGTCTCTATGGTTATATTGCTGAGGGCGCTGATCATCCCCTGAAGGCTCAGGCCATGTTGAACAATAAATCCTACGATGCACTGCTGCTTGATCTGCGCATGCCTGACATGGATGGACTTGAGTTTCTCGCCTGGCTGAACAGCGAAGGGTTTCTTGTTCCGGTGATTATGATTAGTGCCCATGGCGAGCTGGGCGATGCGGTGCAGGCCATGAAACTTGGAGCCCGGGACTACCTTGCCAAGCCATTTGATTCCGAAGAACTGCTGCTGCGGGTACAGCGACTCAATGATGAGATAATGCTGTCGAAGCAGGTCAAAAGCCAGGAAGCAGTGAATCAGCGTAACCATGGATACCAGCCCTCGGTATGCTTTTGGGGTGACAGCCCGGCCATGATCAGGCTTCAGTCAGAGATGGAACGAGCCGCAGCTACTGATGCCAGCATTCTGCTTCTGGGAGAGAGCGGGACAGGTAAGGAAGTCGCTGCTCGCTGGATTCATGAACACAGCAACCGGGCTGATCAGCCATTTATTCCCGTGAATCTTGGCAGTCTGAGCCTGGTTGAGAGCGAACTCTTCGGATACGAAAAAGGTGCCTTTACTGGTGCTGACAAACGGCACCCCGGTATTTTTGAATCCGCACAGGGTGGAACCGTTTTTCTGGATGAAATAGGTGAACTCCCGCTTGAGGTCCAGCCGAAACTGCTGCGTGTACTTCAGGAGGGAATGGTTAAACGCATGGGGAATCCACGGGAGTTCCCGGTGAATGTGCGGGTTATCGCCGCAACAAACCGTGAGCTTGAACTCATGGTCAAGGAAGGCAGTTTCAGGCAGGATCTGTTTTTCCGGCTCAACATTATTCCCTTTACCCTGTCTCCTTTACGGCAGCGGAGACAGGATATTCCCGGGCTCATTGAAATACTTCTGGAACGGATTTCCAGCCGAATCGGCAAGAAGAATCTTGGAGTGGATTCACAGACAATGGATTTTCTCATGCAGTATGATTTTCCCGGTAATATCCGCGAGCTCGAGAATCTGCTGGAGCGGTGGGCAATATTATCCCCTGATAATGTTATACGCGGGGAGACTGGAATTCCAGCGGACAAGCATCAGGACTATAATCTGAAGGCACACGAGCAGAAACTCATTGGAGCAGCTCTGGCCGCCCATGGGAATAACAGGACTCATACTGCAGAGGCACTTGGAATAACAAGGAAGACCTTGATCAGTAAAATTCAGGAGTATGGATTATGATTCACTGCAGCAGCATCGCTGTCCTTGACAGCTTTATATATTCACTGTGATACTTTCAGAATGAGCGATCGAGAACTGAGCGGAGATGAGCTGAAGAGTCTGATTCACAGGGCTGCCGAGATTGACAAGCAGGAGCAGCTTCCGGATGCGAACGGCAAGGACGCTGTATCCAGCTATAAACTGGATGAAGCTATTTCCATTGCTGCAGAAATTGGTGTTTCGGAATGGGCAGTGCTTAAGGCCGCGGCAGAAAGAAATCTGGTAGAAACAGAAGGTAGGAGTCTTCGCTTTATAGGCGCTC
This sequence comes from Spirochaeta dissipatitropha, assembly GCF_054657935.1. Classification (NCBI taxonomy): domain Bacteria; kingdom Pseudomonadati; phylum Spirochaetota; class Spirochaetia; order Spirochaetales; family Spirochaetaceae; genus Spirochaeta; species Spirochaeta dissipatitropha. Next base: position 14,956 of record NZ_BAAHXT010000021.1, read on the forward strand.
CGCTTAGTGCGTTTTCTCTGGATGTTCTGGAAGGATCCTGTTCAGACTCACAGCTGAAGGAACTGCTGCCCACTTTACCTGGGATTCTTTCACATGCCGGGGACGGCTATGTACAGGAGGGATATCTGCACTGGACCGCCGATAATTCATTCAGTAATCAGATGAAGAATTCCGGGGTTCTGAGCTGTGATGTCAAGGTGAGTTCCCGGAATATCGAGATTATCTGCAAGGAGAAACACGGACAAACAGCCGCCGGGCTTTTCGGTGGCCTGATTGGCGGTACGGGCTGTGGTGTCGGCTTTGGAGTCGGTTTCGGGGTTGGCATGGGCGTACTGAACTCACCGCTCTTTGCCATTCTCTTTTCAGGTTCTATGATTGTTTCCAGCATTTTCCTGGCTCGTTTCAGTTACAGAAAACTCCTGGAATCCCGCAAAAAATTCCTGTCTGAATCTACTGCCCGAATCCGCGATTATCTGGGCAGACACCTGCAGTCCGGGGCTGTGGCTGAATCTCAGGATTGAAGCCTGCAGATTGTATAGCCAGCTTTCTGCATGACAATCCTGCAGACCCTGAAGTGATCAGTAAGCACACCATGATAGCCAAGCGAAGTATTGGACACCACGTAGATACTCCCCTCCGCTGTCAATCGCTTCCCGGCCTCAAGCAGCAGCCGGAGGGCAAGCTTTCTGTTTACCGTTCCGTGCTGGTGAAAAGGCGGGTTGCAGAGGATCACATCGAAGCTCTCGCCGCGCGGTAATTCTGTGTCCAGCTGACCAGCATCCATTACCAGGAAACGCGCCTCGACACCTGGCTGCAGCATCGCGGCATTTGCATTAAAGCTGTCCTTTGCCGAGCGTACAGCCATACGGGATTCATCAATCGCGGTAATGTGGGCATCAGGGTAACGGCTGGCCGCGCTCAGAGCCAGCAATCCATTTCCGCAGCCTATGTCAAGTATGCGACATGCGCCTTCCGTGCCGGGCAACTTACCTGACTTGATGAAGCTGGCCAGCAAGGCTGATCCGGAATCGATTTTTTTCCTGGCAAAGGTATTGGGGTGTTTCAGAAGCAGCAAGCCCTCCCATTCCTCTGTTTCTATCGGTGAATATGAGGTATCGGTTGGAGCGGCATCCGTTGACGCCTGTGCATTCTGTTTATCCAGGAACAAGAGCCGTGCTTTCTTGACAGCCCTGCTGCTTTCTGTCCTGCTGAAGAGTCTGCCGACCATTTCGAAGAGGGCTGGAGGCATCTGTCTGGTCATGCCGGCGACAATCAGCCTGGCATCTTCGCTCATGAGAGGAATGCAGGAATGCAGCAGATAATCGAGATAGTTCAGCTGCTTCGGTACCTTAATTAGTATGAGATCGAATCTGTGCTGTTGATCCACGTCTGATTCGAGACAGCCCAGTGATTCGAGACCGTCCAGAATCTGAACCGATGCGGCATCAATTTTGTTGTGACCCAGATTTTTCATCAGAGCGATCTCAGCCAGTTTTGAATCGTTGTAGTAGACCGGGGAATATTCTGACAGACTGCAGGTCAATGCACCGAACTGATCATTGATAACGAGAATCCGTGGTGCGTCGCACCTGGCTGTTGAGTCATGCCCGGAATCAGCTTCGGACAGCCAGCCGAGCAGAAGCTCATCCGCTGCATCCCAGGCCTGCAGACTCGCATTATCCGTTTCCGGGTATCGCTCCAGTGTGAGAAGTGTATCTGCCAGCCTGGCGGTTTTAATCATAAAACTGTGTATAACATGAATCAGGTCAGCAGGTGAATCCTCGAGAAGATATACTCAAGGTTCTCTGTCTTGATTTCGGTTTCATAATAGCTGGTACCGGGCAGGTTCTCTGTCTGATATTCCTTGTAGAGCAGATACTTTCGTGATCGGGTCTTGTCAAACCAGTATTTCAGACTGATTTTTTCTGCATCCAGCTCGATACAGGTGATTCCCCGTTTTCCCAGTACACACCCGGAGTTGAACATGCAGGGCACAACAAAGGAATCATGATAGATATTGCCGAGATCTGAGGTGCTGTCAGCTGCCAACTGTTCGAGATGATTTTTGAGATCCTGTATTTCTGCCTTGATTCCTGTCTTCTCTTCCGGCCCTGCAGAACTGTACAAGCGGCAGAGGCGCTCGATATTGTATTTCACAAAATCTGATTTCGATAGTGACTCGAACAGGGGCCGGTGGGTATGACCGATAATCGATACAATACGCTTCTGGATGGTGAACTCGTAGATACGTGATTCCATGCGCTTGCGCTTCCGGTTGTCGTGGCTGACAGAGGTGAAATGAAAGGGCAGTTTTCTTACAAGGTGCTTCAGGGCAAAGCCCACATAATCGTTGTAGACGACATAGCGGCGGGAAGCCTGGTGACCGTGGAAAATAAAGATCTCATCTTCTCCGATTTTATACCGGACTGCCTCCCTGACAGGGGTGGGGAGGGGGTTTTCTCCCAGCAGCTGCATGTCATGGTTTCCGACAATCCGGATCAGTCTGCCGTCTTCATGGAAATTGTTGAAGATTTCATACATCTTTGCCCAATGACTGCTTATTGAATATAGTGGAAATTTCTGCAGTTCCTCAACATCTCCATTCAGAATCAAGAGGTACCCGCGTCTGTAATATTCCTGCAGTACAGCCAGGGTCAGTTCGGCATTGAATCTGAAATCATCCTTCCGGCCGCCGTTTCCGGCATGAAAATCACTGAAGATAACGATTGGAGTCTTGCCCGGGAATGGCTCCGGGGGAGTTCGCTCGAAGAGATTATTCATATTATGCAGTAGAAATTCTCCCATACTGTACTCCTTCTATTTAAATACTACTAAAAATGCAGACAAAAAACACCAGTCTGTATACACGGATTGGAATACTTCCTGAGTAGTTAGAAAACATCACAAAGCTCGCAGTTAAGCTCTTTTCCTGCTGATAATTAAACCAATGCCACGAGAATAAAAGAATTAGCTATGCTTTTCTGCCTTAAGTCTCAGCAGGAAAAACATTTGCTGAATTCCTGTTGTGATGTTTTCTAACTACTCAAGAATACTTCGCAAAAGTCCTGCTTTCGGCTACAATCAAACCATGGAATCAAAATCAGATATGAAACAAGTTATTGTGTACACCCAGGTAGACGAAGCGCCGGCACTGGCAACCTATTCTCTGCTGCCTGTCATACGAACCTTCACCGATGCGGTGGGAGTAAAGGTCGAAACCCGCGATATCTCTCTTGCCGGACGGGTACTGGCACTCTTCCCCGATTATCTTCGTGAGGATCAGAGGGTTCCGGATGATCTTGCAGAGCTGGGCGAACTCGTTCATCGACCGGATGCAAATATAATCAAGCTGCCGAATATCAGTGCCAGTGTACCGCAGCTTCGGGCAGCCATTTCTGAACTCCAGTCTCTAGGATATGCTGTACCCGATTATCCGGAGGCCCCGGCCGACGATACAGAGCGGGATATCCGTGAGCGATACGACCGTGTGAAGGGAAGTGCGGTAAATCCTGTTCTTCGGGAAGGAAACTCCGATCGCCGCTCAGCTCATTCGGTCAAGGAATACGCCAGGGAATTTCCTCATTCCATGGGTGCCTGGAGCCCTGATTCAAAATCCCATGTCGCAAGTATGGACTCCGGTGATTATTACGAGAGTGAAAGTTCATGCACCATTGCTGCTGATGATACCGTGGAAATCCGCTTTTCACCCTTATCCGGGGCTCCACAGCTGCTCAAAAGCGGCATTGCACTCAAGGCTGGTGAAGTAATTGATGCCGCAGTACTGCGCAGGAAAAATCTTCGGGATTTTATTGCCCGTGAAATACAGGCCTCCAGGGAGCAGGGAATTCTGTTCTCGGTACATCTGAAAGCCACCATGATGAAGGTCTCTGATCCCATAATTTTTGGACATGTTGTATCGGTTTTCTTCGATGAGGTATTCAAAAAATACGCCGGGATTTTTGCCGATCTGCACATCAGCCCCAATAACGGACTGGGTGATCTTTATGCAAAAATCAGCAGCCTTCCCGAGGATCAGCAGACAGCAATCAAAGCAGATATTACCAAATGCTTTGAGGAAGGTTCTGCTGTGGCAATGGTAGATTCGGACAAAGGCATCAGCAATTTTCATGTGCCCAGTGATTTCATTATAGATGCCACCATGCCTGCCGCAATCAGAAACTCCGGACAATGCTGGGGCCCGGATGGCGCTGCCGCCGATACAAAATTCCTGATTCCCGACCGCTGCTATGCCGGAGTGTACCAGACCGTAATTGAAGACTGCAAGAAGCACGGAGCATTTGATCCCCGAACGATGGGCAGTGTAGCAAACGTCGGTCTCATGGCGCAGAAGGCAGAGGAATATGGATCACATGACAAAACCTTCGAAATCCCGGCTGATGGTCTGGTGGAAATTGTTGATTCCCGAGGGACTGTCCTCCTGTCACAGCAAGTAGCATCCGGGGATATATTCAGAATGTGCCAGGTCAAGGATGCCGCCATCCAGGACTGGGTGCGGCTGGCAGTTGAACGCGCCCGCCTGACCGGAACACCAGCTGTATTCTGGCTCGATGAAAATCGTGCCCATGATGCGCAGCTGATCCGGAAGGTACAGACATACCTCGGAAACCACGACACAAAAGGCCTTGATATCCGGATACTCGCGCCTGCTGAAGCAACACAGTTTTCAGTAGACCGGGCCCGAAAGGGTGAGGACAGCATCTCGGTAACCGGGAATGTCCTGCGGGATTATCTCACCGACCTTTTTCCAATACTTGAACTAGGAACCAGCGCCAAAATGCTCTCAATTGTACCACTTATGAACGGCGGTGGCCTTTTTGAAACCGGAGCAGGCGGCTCCGCACCGAAACACGTACAGCAATTCGTGAAGGAAGGACACCTGCGCTGGGACTCACTCGGCGAGTTCCTTGCACTCTCGGTATCCCTTGAACACCTGGCCCGGGTTTTTGATAACACCGGGGCAGCATTGCTGGCAGAAACCCTGGATGCCGCCACCGGAACCCTGCTGAAAAACGGAAAATCTCCACTGCGCAAGGTCGGTCAGCTGGATAACCGCGGCAGTCATTTTTATCTTGCACTGTACTGGAGCCAGGAACTAGCGCAAAAGGTCAGTGATCCCGCGCTCAAACAGCGATTCCAGGCACTCGCCGCCGCATTGGCTCAGAACGAAAACCAGATCCTGAAGGAACTGGAAGAGGCTCAGGGCAAGCCGGTGGACATTGGCGGCTATTATCGACCGGACACCGAAAAAACAGCAGCTGCAATGCAGCCGAGTCAGACCTTCAACTCTGTTATGCATACATTCAGAGAATAGGCGAGGATCACAATTGATTGACGTTCAGCAAGTATCTATTTTAAAATGGGTAGCAGAGCAGATTCGCTCCAGGATAGAAGCCGTAAACCCAATAAAATACGAGGAATTGTTTGGCTCGATTCAGGGGCAAGAGCTGGTACGACCCGACCAAAACTGTTTCGATGTGGATGTTTCCAGGGAAAGACTGTAGTATGCGATATCGATATTTTTGTACATGGAGGAAATTGTAAAATTACCTGCAATTTCCTCCTCGCATCATTAGCGAATTCTCAAGTTGTTTTATGTAAACAACTTGAGAATTTATAATCTTGCGAATGCTCATGCAAAATGTAATTTTGCAAAAAGCTCGTGAATTAAAGAATCGTTTGCCTTTTTTATTAAAAGTAGGGTTTATTATCGGTCTGATTGCTGGATTTATTATTGTGTATTATTATGTATAAAATCAGATGATTTTCGGGGAGCAATCAACAACTCGAAGCAGCTGTATGGCACCACCTGGCTACTGTTAAGGAAATCAGATGATGCTTTGGGGCTGCCCCCGGCATTTGTTCGGATAATGTCATTTGTACTCCATGGCTGATTCTCCTATTGCACACATGCCGGGGTCGGCGAGCTCCGGGGTCCGGCTATCGCCTCCCGTCCCGAACGGGGATTCCCCCGCCCTGGACCGCCTCCGGCGCCCTGCGCATGCCTCAGCCGAAGAACGGAAAGCGCGACTTCCCGCCGTAGAAAGAAGCCAGAGAGGAAATTGCAAAATTTCGTGCAATTTCCTTGAAGTCGTGAAATAGATGCGCTAAATAAAAGGAAGGTTGGACAATGCAACAGATAAAGTGTAAGGAGTATTCAATGGAAACGAATTTTATGTTAGTAGATAGTGTAAATGAACTTGAGTCAATCGAAGGTGGCTATAATGCCGGTTACTCATGTAGAGCACGCTAAGCGTGGCACAATTTAATCGTACCATTGGCCGTTATAGCCAGTGGTGCTTTTTATACAGTGAATATTTTCACTTGCCCTTACTATTGTTTAGTCTTTATATGCTTTTCGCAGTAGTTGGAGAGTTCTTGAGTATTCCTCCTGTCACGAATCCTCGAATATTTCAGCCAAATCAATTAGCAATTAATATATACGTCATTATTATAGGTCCTTTTTTCGAGGAATTGCTTTACAGATTTGCACCGATTAATATCATGAAAAAACGGATATACTTAAAGATATTCATTATTGTGATCATCTTCACTTTTTTACACATAACTCCATCATATGGTGTCCCTTTTATGTTTATCAGGATCATTCCCATTTTTTTACTTGCGATTTCTCTATCTTTTATATATTTGCAAACGGGAAGCCTTCTATTGATATGTGTTTTACATATGTTTTATAATAGTTTGGTTGTGTTGTGGGATATTTCGTTCGCTCTTTCTTTTCCTGAATGGAATAATTTCTGGTCACATATATCCTTTGTGGGAGGATTACTCCAATCATCTTTTTTTCTTTTTACTGTTTCCCTCATGCTATTTGCTTTTTGCTTGTTTTTATATGCCAGGATCCGGCTGCTGCTTGGAAGAAAACGTTTGGCTGACTATGCACGTTTATCTGTTCAACCGGTGTACTCGAATTGGCTGATCATAATAGTAGCCTTAACTGGTCTAGAGACCCTTGTTTTAATGTGAGTTTAAATGTCCGAAGGGTGGGACAATTACACAAATTGGCTTAAAACTACAGCTGGGGATGTCATCAGAGGTGCCTTACTCAATATGATATAAATGGAGGATTGAATGTTTGGAAGTTCCAGAGGAGGATCAGTTGCTATAGGAGCGCTTAGTGGTACATGTATTTGTTCGTATTTTGTGTTTCAATTTCTAAAGAATAATAAAAAATCGCTACACATTAAAACTATAATCTGGTTTGTATTTATAGTAATTTTAGGTGGAATCATTGGAGGTGCAATAGCATTTATTGCCATACAATTGGGGATTATAACTATTCTGCTATGTTTCAAGGAAAAATGCATAATTAATAGGATTTTCAAGATTAAACGTGGAGAATTAAATGTCATCTAAAGTGTTGATTGGCAGTGCAAGAAGATCATTAATTGCATCTGTATTAATGTATATAATTATTTTGTTACAAGAACTATTTTTCGTTAATTTCTTCTTTCTAAAAGAAGGGAAGTTTTTTATTATTGTACTTTTTACTGTGGGTGTATTGCTTGCGGTTTTAGACTCTACCGGAGTTAAGAATTATTTTGAAAAATTATTTTTAAAAATGTAACTGTTGATCGATATTTATATATTGGAAACAATGGAAAAATAAAACTACCGATAATTGAGTTTTTTTTGACAATATTTTTATTAACACTCTGGTTGATGCTATTTTAAATTTATAGATGTGTACCTCGGGCTGCTCCCGGCATTTGTTCGGATAATGTCATTTGTAATCCATGGCTGATTCTCCTATCGCACATGCGCGCATGCCTCAGCCGAAGAACGGAAAGCGCGACTTCCCGCCGTATAATCTTGCGTATGCTCATGCAAAATGTAATTTTTCAAAAAGCTCCAGATCGTATTAATCTAATTAATCTCAGCAATTTTTCTTGAAGTCGAGAAATAAATGCGCTATATAAGAAGGAAGGTTGGACAATGCAAACAGATTTGACTCGTACATCAGCTTCCGAAATCATCACACAATGGTAGTAATTACAATTTTTCATATTAAGGATTTTGTATGAGAGAGAATATCATCACAATTACAGTTGCCGTTTTTGTTTTTATAAGCATTTTCATACTAAGGATTATAAGGTCAAGGTATACACTCAAGCAGTTCTTGGCAGATCAACAATCCCGGATCGAAGCAGTGAAATTCAGAAAATTTTCCTATCATCAATATGATGAGTATAGGCGGGAATTAGCTTGTTATTTTACCGTTAACATTGGGAGTTTGCAGACTGATTTCATAGTGTTTATGAACGGTAAAGTCGTAGAAATGTAGATGGTAATTATGTTCTATTAAATTATTATTTTGGTTTAATTTTAATTTCAATTCATATTCTTGGTAATGTTCCTTTAATCGGATTTCTGGGCAGCCTGGAAAAGTTCGGAAAAATCATTAAGCAGAAAGCTGAAGTTACTCATGAATTTTCCCGTACGTCAATAATTGAAGAAGCCGTTTATTTACAAAGAGCTTTTCCCTGCCAAATTCTTCCTCGTTGAGGACTCCAATTCCTGTCAATTGTTTCAGGTAGACTGAAGCAGTCTGGCGACGAGCGATACCTTTATCGACCAAGGAATTGATTCGGCAGTAGGGCTGCTCAAAGATTAGCTGAATGAGTTCATAGCTATAGATTTTTGGAAGCTGCTTCTGCACCAGAGCAGATATCTCCTGCATGAGCTCTCGAATCCGGGAAATCATAGAACAGGTCCACCGGGAAACCTGATTAACGCCACGGAGCATAAACAGAATCCAGGCCTCCCATTCCCCATGACGGGTGACCGACAACAAGCGACGGTAATATTCGGATTTGTTATGTACAATGTAGCGACTTAAATAGAGAATTGGCAGGGTGAGCAACTCCTGATCCATAAGATACAGGATGTTCAAAATTCGCCCGGTACGGCCATTGCCATCGGTGAATGGGTGAATAGCCTCAAATTGATAATGGGCAACAGCCATGACAACCAGCGTATCCAGATCAAAAGAGGTATGGAGGAATTGCTCCCAATTTGACAACATATCTCGCAATAAAGTTTCTCCCTCGGGAGGAGTGTAAATTACTTCATCATTGCGGGGATTAGCAACGCAGGTCCGGGGCATGGTTCGAATATCCATAGATTTATCTTTGATGGTGCTACAGATTCTCACCGCAGTTCCGGTATTGAGGGGACGGGTTTTTAATTCGGCCCCCCCTTGGTAAAGAGCAGTACGGTACCGC
>NZ_BAAHXT010000022.1:0-23902 GCF_054657935.1 Spirochaeta dissipatitropha
CTGGCTGCCATACCCATAATGGATACCCTGGCAGCAATCTGGCGACGTTTGCGTGACAATGCCCCGGTGCATCACCCCGACAAGAAGCACCTGCACCACAAACTCATAAACCTCGGGCTGAATACCTGGGGAATTCTGGCGGTTGTCTACAGCCTCTGCCTGGTCACCGGGTTGCCCTTGGTACTGGAGGGTCTGGGCTATAAATCAGCATCGAGTATCAGCATTGTTGTAGTGTGGATACTGCTCATTCTGTTTTTTGCATACATACATTTTGCCAACAGATTTCGCTGGGCAACAAAATAAACAAGGCATTACTGGAAAAACGCTCCCGAAACCGCTATTATTAATATGGTCATGGTGGAGGAACTTTTTTTATGATGCATCTCGTAATCGCGTTTGCTGCAGCATTCGGACTGAACTTGCTGCTGACGCCGCTCATAATACACATAGCCTGCCGGAATGGCTGGTACGATGACCCGGATCATCGTACCGTGCACACAGTTCCGGTCCCCCGCCTCGGGGGAATAGGTTTTGTAGTCAGCATTCTGCTGGTCTGCATTGCCTTTGTGCTGGTAATGAACGTCGAGATCGCTCCCCGCTTCTGGATGATAGTTGTCGGCCTGTTAATATTTCATGTTGTCGGTGTTGCCGACGACTTCGTAGTATTCCGGGCCATTATAAAACTCAGCGGACAGCTGGTGGCCGCCATGTTCCTCATAGGCGGCGGGCTGGTCATAGACAGAATCGGCATACCATTCACCGACTATTCACAATCCCTGGGCCCCCTCGGCCCCATAATCACACTAATCTGGATCGTCGCAATAACCAATGCCGTAAACCTTATGGATGGACTGGACGGACTCGCCGGAGGCATTTCCCTGCTGGCATTCCTTGCTATGGCAGTCTACTTTGCCCTGCAGGCAATCTACCCCGAGCTCCTGTTTCTGGTCATAGGCATTGGCGCACTCAGTGCATTTCTCTACTACAACAAACCAAAGGCGCGGATCTTCATGGGGGACGGCGGTAGCCTCTTCCTCGGAGCCTTACTGGCCATACTTCCCATAATGGGCGGCGACAGTTCACTCTTTCACGTCAACTTCCTTCTGGCCCCAACCCTGGTCGCTTTACCCATTCTGGACACCCTCGCCGCCATCTGGCGCCGTGTTCGTGACAGTTACCCTATCCACCACCCCGATAAAAAGCACCTGCATCACAAGCTGCTGAACATGGGACTGGATAACTGGAAAATACTGAAAGTCGTATACATGTACTGCCTCATACTCGGAGTACCCGTACTTCTTCAGGGATTCGGCTGGACCACCGCCGCCACCATCGCCCTCGCATTCGCATGGCTGCAACTGCTGCTCTTCTTCTTCCGCATCCACCAGAGCGGAAAAGCCCTGGCTGCTGAAGCGGCTGAGTGAATAAACTGTCTCACACACACATTGAATGCTCACCATGAGTATGATATTGTTCAACAAATCTCAAAGGAACTGAACTAATGAAGAAATATATTCGCGAACTGCTCAAACGTCGCGATCTAATAATTACCCTCGTTGAATCGGGATTAAAATCACAGCATAAAAATACAATGCTCGGGTATATCTGGTGGGTGCTGGATCCACTGCTTGGTGTTCTGGTCTATTATTTTCTACGTGTTGTTCTGCTTGGACTGGATGGCGAGAACATCGAGATATTTCTGGCTGTAGGACTCGTTACATGGACCTGGATTAAATCAACTATCCCGGCAAGTACAAAAAGTATTTCAAAACAGGCAAGCCTCATAAATAAAGTTTACCTTCCGAAAATCTTGTTTCCGCTCTGTCTGAATCTGACCCAGATGGTGAACTTCTTTTTCAGCATTTTTGTTGTGGCTGGATTTATGGCAATCTTCGGAATTGCTCCAACATGGCACATTCTCTGGTTTCCCTACATCGTAATTATCCAGTTTCTCTTTCTTTTCTCGATAAGCACTGTATTAGCCTACATTGGAGCGTTTGTTCGTGATATAGAAAATGTAATTACACATATTATGCGCTTCTGGTTTTATGGTTCTCCGGTAATCTGGGAGACAGGCAGAATGCCGCCTCGTTATAGCTGGATTGTTGATCTGAATCCCGCCTCCACCTTTATTGGCAGTTATCGAAGCATCTTTATGCATGGTGAAGCGCCGAATTTACTTAATCTGCACATAATCCTTGGTGCATCAGTAGTTCTATTGTGTTTTATGACCTGGTTCTACAGCCGTAACGAACACAAGATTATAAAGGCACTATAATGGCACTGGTACAACTTGAAAACGTGCGGGTCAGCTTTCGTAAGTACCAGAAGCGCGAGAGCTTCAAGACCATTGTGCATAATGCCCTTCTCAGAAAAAACAGGGAAATGAAAGAGCGTTTTTTTGCTCTGGATGACATTAGTTTTACCGGGAAGGATCAGGAAATAATCGGAATTATCGGCTCCAATGGAGCAGGCAAGACTACCATCTGCCGCGTATTATCCGGAATTTACCTGCCGGATAGTGGATCAGTACAGGTAATGTCAAATATTACTGCCATGTTGTCTCTAGGCACCGGCTTCAATCAGAATCTGAGCGGCAAGGAAAATATTTTTCTGAATGGGATGATGCTCGGCATAAGCCGGAAAGAAATGAACAGTCTGTATGATTCCATAGTCGAGTTCTCCGGAATTGGAGACTTTATTCATGAGCCGGTAAAAAACTATTCCAATGGTATGCGTTCTCGTCTGGGATTCAGTATTGCGAGTATGATCAATCCCAGTGTGCTGGTTCTGGATGAAGCGCTGAATGCAGGCGATGCTGCATTCAATAAAATTGCCAGCCAACGAATGCGGGAAATGGTAGACAGGGCAAAGCTGGTAATTGTTGTTACCCATAATCTGGACTTCGTACGGCAAAACTGCAGCAGGGCAATCTGGATAGAATCAGGCAAGATTCGTAAGGATGGAAATCCTGACAAGGTAGTAGTCAGCTATGAGAAAAGCGGTCAGACGAAGGCTAAATTGAAGCCAAAACGCCTGTTGCACCTCACCCAAACCGTTTCCAGCATAAATCCTGACAGAAAAGTAGCGGAACTACATAATGTCGGGATACAATATAAAAAAGCAGGAAAGCCATTCTGGGCTTTGCAGAACATTAATCTGGATGTCCATGAAGGAGAAATTCTCGGAGTAATCGGTCATAACGGAGCCGGAAAATCTACACTGTGTAAAATGCTTGGAAGTATTCTGAAGCCGGATGCAGGAAGTATACAGGTTCATGGGGAAACATCGGCCCTGCTCGGGTTTGGTATTGGCTTTATGAACGAACTGACGGGAAGACAGAATATTTATATAAACGGAATGATGCTGGGAATGTCCCGTAGGCAGGTCAGGGCCGTATTTCAGGACATTGTTGATTTCTCGGAGCTGCAGGATGCAATAGACAAACCGGTCAAGTACTATTCCAGTGGAATGAAATCGCGACTTGGTTTCAGTATTGCTTCCAGTCTCAAGCCTGAGATCCTTATTATTGATGAGGCTCTTTCTGCAGGGGATAAGGCCTTCACAGAAAAGGCCGCAGTGAGAATACAGGAGTTGATTGAATTTTCGAAGGCCGTAATAATTGTAACTCACAGTATGAAATTTGTTGAAAAGATATGTAACAGAGTGGTAGTCATCAATAAGGGAACAATGGTATTCGATGGTTCTCCGGTGGATGCTGTGCGTGCATATAAATCCGCTTGAAGCAGAAAATAGAATAGGAGCATTAAATGAGTCAGAAAAAAGTTTATGTAGGGATGAGTGCAGATCTAGTTCACACCGGGCATCTGAATATCATCAAGGAAGCAGCAAAACTTGGTGAAGTTACTGTTGGATTACTGACAGATAAAGCTATAGCCAGCTATAAACGCTTGCCGTATCTGGAATTTGAACAGAGAAAAGCAATTGTTGAAGGCTTGAAAGGGGTAGCCGCTGTAATTCCTCAGGAAACCCTGGATTATCGTCCCAACCTGGAAAAAATCAAACCGGACTACGTGGTGCATGGTGATGACTGGAAAGAAGGTGTACAACGTGAGACCCGTCAGCAGGTAATTGACTGTCTTAAACAGTGGGATGGAAGCCTTGTTGAGGTAGCCTATACCGAAGGAATCAGTTCAACCCAGTTGAATAAAGCTGTTCGTGAAATAGGAACCACCCCTGACCTCAGACGATCTCGCTTGCGCCGGCTTATTCACAGCCAGGAAGTAGTCAGGATTATTGAAGCACATAATGGACTTACTGGCTGCATAGTGGAAAACATCTCGGTAGATGTAAATGGACAGAAGCGTGAGTTCGATGGCATGTGGGCCAGCAGCCTGACTGACTCCACTGCCAAGGGTAAACCCGATATCGAAGCCGTAGATATTTCCAGCAGGGTGGCAAACATCAATGACCTGGTAGAAGTAACCACCAAACCGATTATTTTCGATGGTGATACCGGGGGGAAGACCGAGCATTTTGTTTTTACCGTACGTACACTTGAGCGCCTTGGCGTTTCGGCTGTAATTATTGAAGATAAAATCGGTTTGAAGAAAAACTCTCTTTTCGGAACAGATGTAGCGCAGCAGCAGGACACAATCGAGAATTTCTGTGAAAAGATCAAAGCTGGTAAACGAGCCCAGGTAACAGAAGATTTCATGGTAATTGCCCGTATTGAAAGCCTGATTCTGCAAGCCGGGCAGGAAGACGCGTTGCAGAGAGCTAAAGCCTATATTGAGGCCGGTGCGGATGGAATAATGATTCATTCAAAAGAAAAGACACCGGATGAAATCCTCTCATTCTGCGCCGAATATAAAAAATTCAGTCGCCGTGTACCTCTGGTTGTAGTGCCATCAAGTTATGATACCATCTATGAGAAAGAACTTGCCGAGGCTGGTGCTAATGTAGTGATCTATGCCAACCAGCTGCTGCGCAGCGCGTATCCTGCAATGTTGGAGACAGCGAAGAGTATCCTGACACACCAGAGAGCGTATGAAGCACGACCGAATCTCTTGTCTATAAAGGAAATTCTTGAACTTATACCGGGGACAAAATAATGCTGAAGCCAATTGAATTTACAAACGAATTGAAGGAACTTGGCTATGATTTTTATGCTGGAGTACCGGATTCCCTCTTGAAGGAACTCTGTGCCTGTATTACAGACACACAACCAGCCCGGAACCACGTAATTACTGCAAATGAAGGTGCTGCCGTTGCACTGGCGTCTGGTTACCACTTGAGTACCGGCAAGGCAGGTGTGGTGTACATGCAGAATTCCGGAACCGGAAACGCAGTTAATCCCCTGCTGTCACTTGCTGACCCTGAAGTCTACTCGATTCCCATGCTGGTGATTATCGGCTGGAGAGGAGAGCCAGGAGTGAAGGATGAGCCCCAGCATATAAAGCAGGGGCGCGTTCAGGAGGCCTTGCTGTCTTCACTGGAATATCCGTTTGAGGTCCTGGAATCAGATGCAGAAAAAGCAAAAGAGCAGTTGGTTCGTTTGACTGTAAAGATGAAGGAAAGCAGTGGCCCGGTTGTTCTCCTTGTGAAAAAGAATAGCTTTGACAGCTATAAGGGTAAGGCAATATCTGTTCCTCAGTTTGAAATGAACAGGGAGCAAGCCTTGAAGGTCCTGCTGGAAAGTATTTCACCGGATGACAGAATTGTATCTACCACAGGAAAAGCCTCACGTGAAATATATGAGCTGAGAGAGGCACGAGGTGAGGATCATAGTCGTGATTTCCTCACCGTCGGCTCTATGGGACACACCTCTATGATCGCTTTAGGCATGGCTCAATTTCTGCCCCAGTCAGCTGGCGCAGAAAAACGAAAAGTCTATTGTGTAGATGGGGACGGAGCAGTGTTAATGCACATGGGAAGTCTGGCAATACTTGCGAAACAGGCACCAGATAACATGTGTCACATACTCATTAATAACGGTGCTCATGATTCTGTAGGCGGACAGCCTACCATCGGCTTCGATATTCCATTCGCCGAACTTGCAACTTCCATGGGATACAAGTATTCAAAACTTGTAACGACAGCTGCAGAACTCAGAACCACTTTGTCTGAAAGTGCAGATGTGGATGGTCCTGTTTTTATAGAAGTGCGTACCAATAAAGGCGCTCGTGAAGATCTGGGAAGACCAAAGACAACTCCGCAGGAAAATAAACAGGTATTAATGGAGCAGTTGCATAAATGATTGTGTTAGAGAGTCTTGCTGATATTATCAGTTTGATTCAGGAGCGTAATTTTTCCCGTATTATGGTTTTTCATGGTTCATCCAGCTTCACCGGATCAGGTGGAGCTGGATTGGCTGAAACCCTGGGACAGATATGTGAAATCACATATGCAGGGCCCATTCCGGAGAATCCCGAATATTCCCGAATCCAGGAATATGTTGACGCATATAATCTGTTTGAACCTGAGGTGATTTTATCTATAGGTGGCGGGAGCGTTATCGACACAGCCAAGGCTGTACTCGCTGCAGCAAGTCAAAGCGATATTCAGGAATTGTTCAGTAATAATTTCAGTCTTTCTGCTTCCAGTGTGCAGCATATCGCCGTTCCGACAACCAGCGGCAGCGGGGCCGAAGCTACACATTTTGCTGTCGTTTATAAAGATGGTGTTAAGCATTCGCTCGCCAATCCTGACTTGATTCCAGATGTTGTTGTTCTGGATCCTGCAACGACACTTTCCTGTCCATTAAAAGTAACCCTGAGTTCTGGTGCCGATGCTATATGCCAATCCATTGAGTCCTTCTGGAGTCGTTCAGCAAATGAAGAATCAAGAGAACTGAGCTTGCAGGCCCTCAGGTATTCACTGGAGGCTATTCTTTCTGCAGCTAATGACCCTGCTGATATTATGGCTCGTGGTAAAATGCAGAAAGGCTCTCATCTGGCAGGAAGGGCAATCAACATAACGAAGACAACTGCAGGTCACGCCCTCAGTTATGGATTGACCATAGAATATGGTCTTCCCCACGGAATTGCTGTTCTCCTGGTAATGGAGCAGCTCTTACCCATTATGATACATGAATACGGCTGGTCCAGCACCGCTCTGGATTCTGTATTCCAGAACAGTAGATATAAAACAGGGCTTGAATCCGGATTTTCGACATTAGCAGCTGAGATAAAGAATCTATATGGAGTTATCTCAATAGAGAACGGGAATAAACTGAATCATCTTGTTGATTCAGTAAATATTGAGCGTTTGAAAAATCATCCCGTCGATTTAAGAAAGATTTTCATTGAAAGCATATATAAAAGTATTATAAGCCAATAGTTTCAGATAAAGGGGTATTCAATATGTCACGCAATATAGAAAAAAAGCAGAGAGACTTCAGTCTTTTATTGCTGAATGGTGGTATCGGAAGGAGAGTCTCCCAGAAGCAGCCGAAACAATTTTTTAAGGTTAATGGAATACCGATTATTGTCTATTCTCTGGTGGCTGCTGATCAGGTCGAGCAGATTAAACAGATCATAGTTAATTATCCGGAAGGGTGGTTGCCATATCTGAAAGAACTGATCGATGATTATGCAATCAAGAAACCAATCGTATATGTTCCTGCAGGTGAGACAAGGCATGAATCTGTTTCATTGATGGTTCAGAAGGCATCTTGTGATGATGTCATTATTCATGAAGCGGCTCGACCTATGGTTACCTCAAGAGATTTTGAAAAGATAATCCAGAGTGAACAGAATAATATAAGTTATATGCTGCCAATATCTTTTACCGTAGCTCCAGTAGACCCAGAGACATTTCAGGTGACCGGATCCCTTGACAGGAACAGACTCCGTAACGTGCAGCTGCCACAGAAGTTCTCCAAAGAAGATCTTTTGTCTGCTCATAAATATGCAGAAGAACGAAAGCTCGTTTTTACCGAAGATGCAACCTTGTGTGCTGTTGCAGGGTTTGACGTATTTTATCTGGATGGAAATGACAGGAATATCAAGGTAACTACTCCGACGGACGTTAAGGTGGCAGGTTTTCTGCTGACAGGAGTAGATAAAGATGAATAAAAGTATTCTGATTACAGGAGCTTCAAAAGGAATAGGCGCAGCAACGGTTCTGAAATTCTGGCATGAGGATAATTCGGTAACGGATTTTATTCTGTTTGCCCGTGAGTCTGATGAATTTTCAAGGCTGTTGCAGTCATTGAAAAATAATAACCCTCACAGCAAGAAAGTTACTCCGTATTTTATTGATCTTGCTGTACGTGAGAATATAGTCAAGCTGCTCCCGGATATAATGCAGTTTCATAAGAATGTCGACATTCTGGTCAATAATGCCGGGTACACTTCACCCTGTGCCTTGCAGCAGATACATTTCGATGATTTTGAGCGAACCATTGGAGTGAATCTTTATGCTCCTTTCACAATAGTTCAGGAATTACTGCACCTTGGAAATACATTCAAGGTAATTGTTAATATTGCTTCCACAGCCGGTATAAATGGTCGGTCAGGCTGGCTGACATATTCCGCATCTAAAGCAGCAATGATCAGCATGAGTGAAGTAATGCGGGAAGAACTAGCTATATATAATACCAGGGTGGTTTGTCTGGCTCCTGGAAGATGTGCCACAGAACTACGCAAAAAGCTGGCTCCGGATGAAGATCCTTCTACTATTATGCAGCCAGAACATGTTGCAGATGTTATAGACATGCTCTGCAGTGATACAGGAAGGTTGATTGATAGTCAAAGAATCGTAGTCAGACTCTAGTTCAGACAATACTTATCAGCATAACAATCAGAAAGCAGCAGGTTCAAACAATGAAGAAGAAAGTGAAGAAGTTAAAGAAGAAGGTAAAAAAGTATAAGAAGAAATTGAGACGTGTTTTCAACTTCTTTCGTTTTCAATTCTCAAAGTTATATAAACGGCAGGAAAATCTCGTAATTTTTTCAGCAGGGAAAGGCCGATTGTTTGCTGATAATCCAAGTTATCTGTTCAAACGCGCATTGAAGGATGCAGATTTAGAGGTGTACTGGGTTACAAAGAGCAAAGCCTTGTATGCACAGCTGAAAGAGCAGGGGTATCCATGTGCATATGCCTTTTCCAGTGAAGGAAAAAAACTGGCGAAAAAAGCTAAAGTTGCTGTCTGCTCATATGGTGCCTATTCTGATTTCAGGGGTTATTACCTTGGTGGAGCAAATGTGATCAGTACCTGGCATGGCGTGGGCTTAAAAAAGGTGAATTTTGCACATTCAAAATCATTGAATTACAAGAGGTATAATCATAAAAAGAAACACCTTCGTGCGATTCACAGAGCGATGTTCAAGCTTGCAAAATTCAAGAGATATCAGCTCATTTCTACGAGTCCTGCTGTCAGTTCGTATTATCCTGAAACATTTAATATAAAGGAAAGCGATGTCATAGAACTTGGCCAGGCCAGAAACGATGTGTTTTTCAACACAGATCTGATCGAGTCAGATAAGGTACCGGCTTTTCTTGCTTCTGATTCACGGATAATTACATATATGCCGACCCACCGTAAAGATGGCAAGGTTTCCCAGGATATCGACATTATCCTTGAGTTAGAGGCCTTGAACAGGTTTTGTGAGCGAACTGACAGCTATTTTGTAATTAAAACACATTTCTATTCGAAAAAATTCAGCCTGAGCGAGTTTGACCGGATCGTGAATTTTGCATCTTCCGGGATAGATCCGCAGGTTCTGTTGTATTATACAGATATTCTCATAACTGATTATTCCAGCTGCTATACAGATTTTCTGTTGCTGGATAGACCAGTTGTTTTCTATGCCTATGATATCGATGAATATCTGACCGAAGATCGAGAAATGTATTTTGACTTTTTCGATGTTACACCGGGAAGAAAAGTCAGCACAAATGCAGAACTAATTGATGAACTCAATGTTCTTATAAGCGGACAGGATGAATATGTACAGGAAAGAGCGAGAGTTCTCGACATTTTTTATTCCAGGGAAAACCAGAAACCAGTAATAGACAAACAGTGGAAGTACATCAGAGAAAATCTACTGGAAGCCCCCTGCAGCGTTCCTCAGGAGGTTCTTCATAATGGAAAAAAATAAGTACATTGGAAAATTCTGTGATGAATTCAGTTTATTTGCCGAAGAAAATCAGAAAGTATTTTTTATACTGAATAATGACCCCATTGTCCTATCACTGTTTATCTATTTCAGGGAATTACTGGGAGAAAATGCAGGGATAATTATTGCAGATACAGTGGACAATGAAATTCACCGTACACTGAAAACTATTGAAGCTTATGAAAAGCACATTTGTACTTTAGACGATATAGCCATAAATAATTCGAAGCAGATAGTAGTTGCGGCAGTATCCGGTGCAGATTCCAGGGACGATATTATTCAGGAAATCCCTCATCAATTGCAAGGGCTGAGATGCATATTACTGGCTCCCGTAAGCGCAGTTGCTCAGGATACTGGTCCAGTGTATCCCTTCTCCGAAAATGAATTGAGCGAACTGGATCATACAGTGTATCCATCAGTTTTCCCTTTGAAAAACAGGGAAAGGGAAATGACGGGCAAACTCGATGAGCGTGGCATTGATTATTGTGTTCTGCGTTTCGGTCCAGTCTTCAGTGAGCTTTTTTCCAGATTTTTTAACTTTACTGAGGTTGATCTGCTCGCAGAACGGAACTTATCCGTCAGTAACAAAGATAAGGCAGAGAAAATAACTATAACAAGTGATTATGATTTTTCCAGAGCAGTATCGTTTCTGATAACTAATGGAACCGATGGTGAAACCTATAATCTTCCAGGTAAAACAATTTCGGTTGTACATTTACTGACTATGCTTCTGCAGTATTCCAGTACAGATTCCATTTCCGTAGCTGATGATCATCATTTCAATACAATCAAGTTATCTGGCTACAAATTACAGATTGGAAAATGGAAGCTGAAAAGTAATGCCATAGATCTCATTCGGAATTATCTTGTACAGAAAAATACCCTCGATAACATATATTTACCTGCACAGATATATGATGGCAAACTACCGATCATCCAGAAGCTGGGTATGAAAATATTATCCGAAATAGACAGGCTTTGCGCCCAAAATAATATCAATTATTTCCTGGTATGTGGCAGTGCATTAGGTGCATATAGAAATAATGCTTTTATACCCTGGGATGATGATATCGATATCGGAATGCTCCGTACCGACCTGGAGAAATTCAGGGAAGCAGTTGGGCAGATGTCATCTGATTTTCTGTACCAGTCCTACTCAGTTAACAAAAACTGCCCCTATATTTTTGATAAAATCCGTTGTCGGGATACAATATATTCCACGAGTTACTCCATGAAATATTCTGAAGAGCAGGGTATTTTTCTGGATATTTTTATATATGATAATACCTTTAACTCCAGATTGTTCCAGCGAATTCATGTAAAATTACTGCTCTTGTTCAAGACCATCTATAAAAAAAGGCTTAGTTTAACTCGGAGTAAAAAGAAAAAACATAATGTAAAGAACAAAATTCTTCTGTTGTTTCCATTGAGCTTTTACCGAAATATTTTTGATTTCTTTCTGACAATATGCAGGAACAAAAAGAATGCCAAATTCGTTGTTGACGGTGTCGGCATGAATCTGGCAAAAGGGCCATTTCCCAAACAGATGCTGGAAGACACGAGTGTTGTTAAATTCGAAGATATGCAGGTGAATGTACCTGGTAGAACAGAAGAATATCTTTCTATGCTCTATGGAAAATCTTTTATGACTCCACCGCCACTTTCTGAAAGGGTTCCTGTTCATAAAATATTCCAGCTTGATCTCGGAAAATACATTAACCAGAAAGACTAACAGGACGAAACAATGGGCTTTGAAAAATTCGGAGGGCTGGAAAAGGTAATAAGTCCTCTTGCTGAAAATGAAATTCCTTACTGGATAGACAGTGGTGTTCTACTTGGGCTGGTTCGAAACAATGCCTTGAATGCATGGGAAAAGGATATTGATCTTGCAGTCAGAGGATCTGATATCGAGCAGTTAAAAAATCTGGTGCCGGTTTATGAATCGATGGGCTACAGGGTGCTTGTTAACAGCTATCGGGGAATAATCTATTCCATTGGTCTGAAACCATCAGAACCCGATGAGCTCGAAGCTTCACTTCATGTCTATTATCATGAAGGTGACTACCTCTGGTCCCCTCAGACTCAATTTTATATGCCGCCGCCGGCTCCGGATGTATATTCTGGAAAAAGAAGTTGGCCCGGTAAACTGATGGCGCATCTCATCAGGCAGAAATTCTATCGCGCTCAAACTGAAACCAGATCAGAGTCACCACTGCCAGCACTGGAAAAAAGCACTGCTTGGTATTCTGTTTCCAGAAAAATTTATAACGCATTAGACCGAGGACTAATGGCTGAAATATGGCCAATCAGGGAAGTTTATGTACCGCTTACCTGGGTCGTTCCTATAGATCTGGTTTTTCCCCTGACAAGTATCAATATCGAAAATACTGAGTATCCAGTCCCCGGGAAGTACAAGGATTACCTGAGCTTCAGATATGGTGATTGGCAGGTGCCGGTAAGGGAGTGGTTTTACTGGAGAGATGATGGCGCGGTTGTTGACCAGAAGCCGCTGACTGTAAGAAAGCAGCTTCGGAATAATACATTCAAGAATTCTTCTGACAGGTAATTATACTTTTTGCAGTATTGGTAAAAAGCAGCGTGTATTCACCGGTACTGCTGCCAAGGTAATATTCCTTTATAGAAATTCTGTCAGGCAGGATTAAATCATCTGAAAAACTCTTTGTCAGAACATCATCAAGATTTTTTAGATCCGGAAGCAGCCTGTAACCACCTGAAGAGACAGGGATTACATCGAGCATGTTTTCGTATAGGGACATGTTGTCGGTAACAGCAAACGGCTTTTCCGAATACAGATAATCGGATATTACAGATGAGTTATCTGCAATCATGCACGTTGATATGTTCATGCAGTCATACACAGATAGAGTGGACATCTTCTTTCCGAAAATATGTTCGCGGCCACTGTCGTCTCTGTCATTCTGTAAAAATGCGTTGATCTCATGGATGTGTTTTCTGGATTCAGGATCCTTCAGAGAGTATGGATGATTTCTGAATAAAACGGTGTAACCATGAGCCACAGCTGTGCTGACAATTCCCAGACCTTGAGCGAGTGAGCAGAAATTGGATGTTTGTTTAAAGCCTGTCCAGGTTGGAGCATAAAATAGTACCTTATTTTTAGACCCACTTTGTGCTGGCACAATGTCTGCTAATTGCGGACGGCCGACAATACGAAATTTTTTATCCGGAATATCTATTCCAAATTTTTTATATCTGTCGATTCCAGCCTGGCCAGCTACAAATATATAGTCGTACATAGATGTCACCGGATTATAACTTGGCGGCTTGTCACTATCCCCGTGCAGTAATTGAATGTGTTGAAGCTGGTACACAGCACGCATATGAGAATTCTTCATGCCGTTATTCACATAGAATACACTGGTAACATCCGGTAAATTCAGGGACTCAAGATCAACAAGTCGTCTGATATAAATAACAGGAACATTTGTTACACTGCTGAGTTTACGGAAATTGCCCAGCTCACGTGTAACTATAAAATAGGGAATACCGATTTTATCTGCATAGGGCAGCCACATTTCAAGTTGGTAGGAAGTCTGGGGTGGCCCTGAGAGATAAAAGAAGAACTTATATCGCCCGGTTTCCAGATAATTCAGAATATCCTTGAAATCGTCTGGGTCCATTGTTTTGGTTGCTTTCAGCGATGCATGAATAACTGTTATGAATGTTATAGCAACATTTAATGCTATTAGTTGTGCAGCATACGTTATTGATAAATTAAACGCCAAAATGATTCCTGCTAATGGAGTCAACAACAATAAGGTTCGAATATACTGCTTTTTTTTATGACGTTTCCTTTTATATAAATCGATGTTGGCAGACCGAAAATTTCCAGGGATTCTCCTTGCATTACTCAGTCTGATCGTAGTTAGTATAAGCAGGTATGATGTGACCAGGATTGTCGAGACTATAAAATCATCGGCCAGTAGTACAACATAGGATGAATACAGAAAAAACATGTTCAAATATTTATTCAGTTTGTATTTATTAAGAAAGTAGAAACAAATAAGCAACGCAGGAACAAATAACACATATATCTTATGATACTGTAGCAAAATAACAGAAAAAATCAGAATAAGGTTTATATATGGTGTAACGTACTGCTTATATAGTTTTCGATAGTTCATTTTATTGAGTTGTGATCATCTGGATCACAGTTCTCCTTTGGCTTGACTTCAGTGCAATTTTTGGAAAAGCAGATACTGACATACATTCCGAAAAATTGAAAGCAGAAAAATATCTCTTCTCTATTGATCCAAAAGAATTTATTTCTATAATAGCTTATGGAGATCCGAATGCGAAAATGTTTCATTGTATTTATTTTATTTTTATTTTTTGTTGTTGCTTGTGACTCAACCGGGTCAAACCCTGGGTTTGTCGAGACAAGGTTCACAGTTTCTACACCAGATGAAGGACAATTCACTGTTGAAGCTTTTGGACCAGTTGATGATCTTTATGATTATCCCTATGAGTATAATACCCAGCAGATTGTCTCTATTGACGGGGTTGTAAGGGGTGTTGTCGCTACAGTAGCATTGGAAAAAAATCCTGTTCGAAACATAACCATTTCACGTCCTGATGACACTATCACTGTTTTTGATATAGTTCTACCAGACTTAGATCTGGAAGCAGGCGTTCGTTTAAATGATAACGAGTGGACTGGATTTTTATTTAGTGGATCGTATCTCCACGTAAGAACACGTCTTGCGGGTGGTTTTGATATAAGTATCAGATAATACAGCATATTTCTGTATATCTCAGATATAGCTTTCATCAGCTTGACTCATCTAACTCTTCGAGTAGTCAAAATCACCATATAGGACTATAATCCAGAAACTATGGACGAAACCCGATTTAATCCGAAAAATGTACAACTCGATCCACAGGCGCGTGATGATGCGGCCAGACGTCTGGCTGCTGTCCGCAGGCGGCATTTTCGTCTGCTTTCTGCGTTCTGGCTGTTTTTCGGCATGCTGCTGTCGGCAGCATCGGTGTTCGTTGCCGCTTTTATTGCTTCGTATTACTGGAATATAGATACCGGACTGGATTCACTCCTGCTGCTTGCCGGAAAACTGCTTGCGGTTTCGGGAATCTATGTCGTTTCGGTGCTGACACTGCGAAAAATGCGGCATTTGCCGCGGGCGAATCTTCCCGGCATCTTTCTGGTGCTGCTGCTGGTTCAGTATACCCTGGCAATCGGGTTTTTTATCTCGGTACAGGGTTTGTACATTCCGCTGGAACTCCTGAGTGGGGCTGTTTTTTCGGCGGTCAGTATCGGGGTGTGGATTTATTTTGCCAGACGGGTGGTGTATCTGAACCTGGCGGTCATGCCGAGCAGTCTTTCAGATGAACTGCTGGCCCGTCCTTCCATTGGAATGGCCCTGACCAAACTGGAAAAGGGCACCAGCGTAGAATCGGTGCGTAAGTTCTATGATGGTGTGGTTTTTGATTCCAGGGATCCGGTTTCTTCTGACTGGTATGATTTTCTGCTGCACATCCGCTTTGCCGGTATTCCCCTGTTCGAACTTGCAGAAGTCTATGAGACGGTAACCGGCAGGCTCAGTCTGTCCCACCTTTCCATGGGCTATGCCGGAGAGCTTATTCCCAGGTTCAATGTGTACCGTGTCTTCAAACGGAGCATAGATATTCTGGTTGTCTTTATAACCCTGCCGATTGTGCTGTCCATTATGCTTCTGACCTGGCTGTTAATCAGAATCGAGTCGCCCGGCAAGGCGATTTTTATGCAGCGTCGGGTGGGCAGGCATAACCGCGAGTTCAAACTGTACAAATTCCGCAGTATGTATCTGGATGCTGAAAAGCATGGGCCTCGTTTTGCGACTGCCGGGGATTCGCGTATTACGCGCATTGGCGCGATAATCCGGAAATACCGCATCGACGAGCTTCCCCAGGTGCTGAATATTCTCAAGGGTGAAATGAGCTGGATCGGACCGAGACCCGAGCAGCCGAAATTTGTCCGTCAGTTCGAGAAGAATATTCCCTATTACCCATCCCGTCATCTTATCCGGCCTGGTATTACTGGCTGGGCGCAGGTTACCCAGGGATACGCGGCCGATGAAAAGGAAACCAGCGTCAAACTTTCCTATGATCTGTATTATCTCAAGCATTTCGGCTTCTGGCTTGATCTCCTGATTGTCTTCAAGACCCTCAAAGCTATTCTGACTGGCTTCGGGGCTCGCTGATTCACGTGGAAGGAACTATGAACCCAATTTCAAACGGAAGACTCGGCATTTTTGTTGCCGGGTTTCGCTGGAGCGGCTCCGGTGCGCTCAGCGACTGGCTGACCGGCTTTTCAGCCCTCGTCAAACCCTCGGGCACCAGTCTGGCCTACGATGAAATCCGCGCCCTGAACTATGGTGTTGGCAACAGTCTGCAGAGCCGGATCCATGGCGGACTCTTCGGTGAGCGCCTTGGACGTTTCGCTCTCTGTCCGGATACCAGGCTCTGGAAGGAAGTCCTGGGTCCGCCCCTGTATGCCGGAAATACGCTGCGTGCAATCGATTATCTGTATACCATTCTCATTCGACCCTTTACCGATCCCCACATAAAAGAGTACGGACCCATGCTGTCGGCTGTTCTTGGCCGCGACTTCCGCAATGATACCGAGTACCTGCAGCTGGTAAAATCATATATGCAGGCTCTGCGCGATGCCGGTCAGCAGGAAACTGAATCAGCCTTCAGTCAAATTTCCGACTCTGTGTCGTCCATATTTGCCCTGTTATATGACCGTATAAGCGAGCGTGAAGGCAGCATACCGATTTTTGATAATGCCGTTTCCGGTCTGCGTGCTGATTTTTTCCGCTACATCGGAACCGGGCAGTTTCCCGTACAGCACATTTATATGCTGCGGCGTGATCCACGGGATCAGTTCACTGAACTCGTAAAATTCAGCCCGAAGAATCACAGCTTTCTGGTGAACTCCTTTATCCGCCAGTATCGAAACGGAGTTGAGCGGGCAGAGCAGGCAGTTCAGGATCTGCAGGCTTCCGGTCGTTCGGCCTTTCTGCTGTCTTTCGAGGAATTTGTGTATAACAGAAACGGAATCAGGGAGCAGCTGCGTGAATCAATCCAGGCTGATCTTGCTGCCGCATCAATCGACACAACATTCGATTCCTCGGCCTACGATGCTGAACGATCGAAACAGAATATCGGCATCTGGAAGGAATCGGGCATGCCCAAAGCAATGCAGAAAATCAGTCAGGAGCTGCCGTCGTATCTGGCGGATTGAATGTCAGCAAACTGATACTGCCTTGACCTAAGGCGGAACTTCCTGACAAGCTGTGTAACCCGAAGCATCTGAAAATTGTAGGAATATGTGTGATTAACCAGGTACTATCCAGCATGTTTGTTCTCGCGGCCCGGAATATTTCCCGCAGCATGAGCAGACTGCGCCCCATGATAATTATTATTGCCCTGTCCTTTGCATTGCTGCTCATTGGTAATGCGGTGCTTGCATATTCTTCCGCTTCCTTTTACCGCGTCTACTCCCGTAATCTGACCGCCGATATGAGTGTCAGCTCCCTGAGCGAGTTCGGCAGTTTTTCTCTTTTCGGCTCGGATGCCTTTCTGGTCGGAGAGTTTCTGGTTCCTCCTACTATAATCGATTATGCCCGCCTGCATGCCGATGTGAATGCCCTTCCTGAGGTGCAGTCTGCGGCGGGGGTGGTCAGTTCTGCCGCCCGTCTGGAGCTTAACGGCCGGCGGATGAATAACGCACTCTTTGGTGTGGATTTTGCTGAATACCTGGAGCTCTTTCCTGAACTCGGGATTGTGGCCGGGGCTGCGCCTGCGCCCGGTGAAGCCGGAATTATGCTGCAGGAATCCCACTACGAGAACTTCCGCAGTCCTCCCCTGGGCTCCCCGGTGCTGCTGACAGTAGCCCGGGATAATACCTTTACCATTCGTGAAGCCACGCTGACTGGTGTGTACCGTTACCCGGTTGTCGACGAACTGCTTTCCCGTGTTTCTCTGATTGATGTTCAGACCGCCCGCGCCCTGAGCGGCTATATTTACGGCGCCCTGTCGCCGGCTGATCTGCCTGAGGCACATCGTGATCTTGCCGGGGCGGATATAGACGATCTGTTTGGCGGCGGCGGTGATTTATTCGGAGACGATGATCTCTTCGGCGAGGAGGATTTCTTTGGCGACGAGGATCTATTCGGCAGTGCGGATTCCTTCGGTGGTGGCGATTTCTTTGACGAGCCCGAACTCTGGGACATTAGCGGACCGGTGGATGACAGCGTTATGCTGGCCCAACAGACCATAGATGGTGCCTGGAATCATCTGCTGATCCGGCTGAATGAGCCTTCGGATTTCCGCAGGGTCAGCAGCGAGCTTCGAAATCAGGGGTATGGACCTCAGAATGATTTTATTATCCGGAACTGGCGCGATACTGCCGGGGGAACAGCCGTTATTGTCTGGTACCTGCAGTTCATGCTTAATGCCGGCCTGCTGTTTGTTGCCTTCGGAGCCGTTATTGTGGCTGCCAATGCCCTCATGCTTTCTGTGCTTGAGCGGCAGAAGGAAATCGGTACCATGCGGGCCCTCGGGGCAAGCAGGGCGCGGGTGAGTGCGCTCATAATTGCCGAGACCCTGTTCGTTATTGCCGGAGCAGCCGCGCTGGGGGTTCTCATTGGAGTCGCATCGGTGTGGCTTCTGAATCGCGCCGGAATAAGAATAGATAATCAGTATTTTGACTTTCTCTTCGGAGGCTCAGCCATGCAGGCAGAACTCGGCACGGCAATGATACTCGAGCATCTTGCAGCTGCCCTGGGCTTTGCCCTGCTGGCGGCCCTGTACCCACTGAAGCGGGCCCTTTCGATTGGTCCAGCGAGGGCGATGTCATGATCGGACTAATGAAGCTGGCCTGGCGGAACTTCTCGCGGCATCTCTACCGCTACCGGGTGCTGCTGTTTGCCCTGATTCTCGTCTCCGCAGCCCTGGTTATGGTCATCGGTTCTGTCAGCGGCATGCACGAAGCACTGCGCGGCAAGGCCGGGCGCTATTTTTCGGGTACCGTTTCGGTTCACGGATATACCAGCAACCGCCGCTCACTGATTGAGGATCCTGATCATCTCGAGGAAGTTTTCCGCTCATTACCTGTCCCGATCGTAACCTGGTCACGGCGTAGTTTGTATTATGACATGGACGCCCGACTGTTTGCATCGGGTTTTCAGATGCAGCAGCGTAGAGTTGTGGGCATCGAATGGGATCTTGAGCGGGAGGTTATTTCCGGTTTTGATTTTGTTGAAGGCTCCGCGCCTGAGGCAGATGACGATAATGCCCTGCTCATTTCTACCGCGGTCGCGCAGAATCTGCAGGTCAGGGCGGGGGATGAGGTAATAGTTTCCGTGACGACCGGCCGTGGTCAGGTGAATACCGTGCCGCTGATCGTGCATGGAATTTTCGCTGAATCCAGTTTTTTCGGCTACACGTCCTACATGGAGCGCCGGACGCTGAATCGTCTTATGGCGGTTGCTGAGGACAGCGTAAATGAAATGGGGGTTTTCCTGCCCCCGGGATCGGATCAGAAACTCGTTGCCGATCTGATTCTACAGGAGCTTGAAGGGCGTTACGATGTCATGCCCTTCATTGAAACCAGGGATCAGCGGGATGCACAGCTTGCAGGGGACTGGAGCGGCCGTCGCTATGCCGCCATGAGCCTGAGTGCTCATCTGGCAGAAATTACAGATCTGCTGGCTGCCATGACCATAATTGCGGGAGTTGTTCTGCTGCTTTTCCTGAGCATTGTGGTAATAGGGGTGAGCAACACCTATTCCATGATAGTCCATGAGCGCCAGACCGAAATCGGCACTCTGCGGGCACTGGGTCTGCGTCAGGGATCCACGGTGCTGCTGTTTCTCATGGAATCAGCCTGCATGGGGTTTTTCGGACTGCTTGGCGGCAGCCTGTTGGGATTTACGCTGCTGCAGGCCGTCAGCAAATTGCTGGATTTTTCGGCCTATAACTGGGCCCAGTTGTTTATGATTCAGGGACGGCTGTACTGGCATGTGCCGTGCAGTCTGCTGCTGGCCGTAATGGCAGCCGCGCTTGTATCCGTTATACTTGGCTGCGTACGATCAGCCTGGGCCGCCGGGAGAATTGCACCGGTAGATGCCCTTCGCGAGGCCGGGTAAACTCCGGTCAGGGAGTTTGTATATGAAATTACTGCGATTATTCGCTCTGATCTGTTCCGTGTTCCTGCTGGCTGCCCTCTGGCTCCCGGCCGAAACCTACAGTCCGGCCGAAAGCAGGGCGATTCTCGAGCAGATCGATGCCCTGGTATCTTACACCAACAACGATTTTTCCGCGGAATACACCATAACCCAGGAACGTCCCGGGCAGGGCACCAGCGTGACCAAGGCCAACATGTTCCGTCGCGATTCCGATGATCGCTACATGATCTTCATTCTCGAGCCCACTGCGGATTACGGCAAAGGCTACCTGAAAATCGGCAATAATTTATGGCTCTATGATCCCGTTGCGCGCCGCTTCAATGTGACCAGCGCCCGTGATCGCTTCCAGAACACCAACGCTCGCAATTCCGATTTTACCCAGTCCACCCTGGCCCGCGACTACCGGATTACCGGCTCCTACCGCGAGCAGCTGGGCGCCTATGACACCACCATCTATGAGCTTGAAGCCGTGACTGATCAGGTGACCTATCCGAGCATGAAAATCTGGGTGGACCAGAACAAGCTCGTCCGCAAGTTCGAGGACTACAGTCTATCCGGACAGCTCATGCGGACCACGGCCATACCCTCCTATCGCAGGCTCGAAAATCAGTTTGTGCCCGTAAATATTGTAATTGTAGATGCCCTCCAGGGCCGCATGATAGACGGCCGCTTCCGCAACGAACGCACCATAATCTCGGTAGCAAAACCATCGCTGCGAGACCTTCCGGATCTGGTATTCACCCAGGCCTATCTGGAACGGGTCAGCGATTAGCCCAGGGAGACTGAAGCAAATGATATCCCGCATATTTTATATTCTGCTGTTGGCTGCCTGCATGCTGGCAGCCCCCCTTCTGACTTTTTCCGATGATTATGATGATCTCGACGACCTCTTCGGCGACGACACCTTCGGCATAATCGAAGACGAACCCGAAGCTGATGAAGGTGAGCCCGGTAAGTCTGGTGATGCCGGTGGAGCCAGCGCAGCCAGTGGATCTGGTGGATCCGTAGATATTTCAGCCATGACCACCCGACCCACCACCTTTTCCGGCAGCGTAAGTCTGGATGGCGGCATGCTCTACGGCCTGAGCGAATGGCCCTGGCTGCATGACCCGGACTGGAATCTGGCTGGACCAGGTGATTCGGCCGGAGGCGCTTTGGATAGCTTGGGCAGTCTATCCGGAGGCAGCGTGTTCTACGACATGAGCAGCCGCTTCACTGTAGATGCCCGACCGCGGGCGCACCTGCGCTATCGCCTGAGCGTCTCGACCAAACTTGATCGCAAAACGCTGCGCTTTTCCGACATTGGATCGGTAGACGAGTTTTTTGTGGATTACACCCTGGCCGACAACTATTTTTTCCGGATCGGCAAGCACTCCTCGACCTGGGGACAGGGACGGCACCTCGGAAACCCCGGGAACATTGTATCTGATTCCGGCGGCGGAGTTGCCTTGCGGGCATTTATCCCCCTCGGCCCCTCAGGGCTAACTGCCCTCATTTATGGCCGGCAGGAATTCTTCAAGGATCTCACCCAGCCAAGCCCACGTGAGTTCGCCTACGCAGCCCAGTATGACCTCAGCTTCGGCGATTTTACCTTTGGAATGGCCGGCCGCTATCTGCACTTCAAGGCCGGCGAAGCCGTGCACGAAACCCGCGCATCCGCCTTTGCCAAAACCTCCCTTGCCGGCATGGACCTCACTCTCGAAGGCGTCAGCCGCTTCAAGGCCAGTGAACTCTTTACTGATTCTGATGTCGCGGGTGCCGCCGAGTTCCTCGCCATTGCCAACATATTCTACGAATTCGGCAGCCCGAAATGGCAGCTGATCGCCGAATACATGTATGACAAGGGACACCTCGCCGGAATCGGAGTAAAAATGCCGCGCTTTCTTGAATGGACACCCGGACTCAGCTGGAAACACGCATTCCAGGACAACTCCGGCGAATTCGTCCTCGGCGCCGAACGCACCGTAGCCCCCAACCTCAAAGCAAGCATCGGCCTGCCCGTAACCTACGGCACCGCCGACAGCTATTACCGAAGCCGCAGCGACGTCCCCGGCAAACGCGTTGCCGCCCTCGTCGGACAGCTCGGAATCAGCTTCAGCTTTTGATCATGCCCATGAAGCAATCCGACCAGTGCAGCCGGCTCGGCCAGTGCGGCCGGCTCGGCCAGTGCGGCCGGCTCGGCCAGTGCGGCGCCCTCGCTCTTTTCCGCCGGCTATGCCTGATCAGCCTGCTCGCCTTGCCCGGCATTCTCTCGGCCTGTTATACCCCCGAAGAAACCGCCAGCACTGTTGAAGTCCGGGAAAGCCTGAGGGAACAGCGCACATATATTCATGATGAATGGCAGGAAAATCACGATGAAATCCGCAGCTTCATGCGCATCGTCGCAGGCAGGGTGCCGGATGCCCGGATCTACCCGATCTGGTTCTGGCCCTCCAACGAGTTTGAAGGTTATGAACTCGACTACGATCTGGATGCCATAATCATTCTGCCACCGGAGCCCAACGGCGAATCAGTGCTGTATCTGCATGGCTATGCCGGGAACCTCCGCGGCCTGGCGCATATTATGGCGCATCATCTGGAGCAGGGCTACACCGTAGCCGGACTGACTCTGCCCGGCCACGGGCTCAGCGGCGGTCCACGCGGTGACATCGGCAGTTTCCAGGAATATGCCTGGGTGCTGGAAGATTTCCTCCAGCAAATCGACCCCTACATTCCACCAGTACGTTATGCCGTCGGCCACAGCACCGGCGCCAGCGCACTCATAATCCATGAACAGATCTTCGGCTGGAACTTCAAGAAAGCCGTTTTTTTCGCCCCCCTGATTCGATCCACCCGCTGGCATGCCTCCACCATCGGCCGCTTTATTTCCTGGCCATTCATACGCGGCTTGCGCACTGAATGGTCTGATCCCCACGCCGTCGAAGTCTTCCCCATGAGCTGGTTCGACCAGCTCCGCGCCTGGAATCGCGAACTCCGTTCCTACACCCCCAGCACTAAACCCCTCCTTGTCTTCCAGGGCAAACGCGACGACGTAACCTCCTGGAAATACAACATGCAGGAAATAGCCCGCCTCTTCCCCCAAAACAAAACCGTACTCTACAAAAATGGCGATCACGTAAACATCCTAATGCGCGACCCCCAACTCAGCGACGTCCTGCAGCACATAGACGAATTCTTTCAATAGATGATCTATGATTAGCCGCCTGCTCCGCGAATCGCCCGCCCGCGCGGTGCTGAATCTATCTGTGAGTGATTTGAAAGCGCGGAAATAAGTGATTGAATGTCCAATAACTCTATCTCGTGTGGGAACAACTACAGCAACATGGCAGATCTGCCATGTTACAAAGATAACTTCCACAAGACATGGAGATTTTGGAACAGGAGATTCAGAAAGCTTGAGTTAAATATATCTGAACATCTGTGTTGTATATCCATACAGGAGCCTCCTTTATGGATATGGAACACAGACCCCACGATTCGATTTTCCGCGCATATTTTTCAGATGCCGGGAGCATGACAGAGCTGCTACAGCTAGCACTGCCGGCGGAATTGTTTGCACGTTTGGATACCACGACGCTACAGGTAGAA
>NZ_BAAHXT010000023.1:0-20424 GCF_054657935.1 Spirochaeta dissipatitropha
AGCTGTAATTACAATATCCATTCGGGAAGGATTGCTCTGCAGGCTGTCTGAATTTTCTGCTTGTCGCGGTCGCTTACAGTGCCTCTGCGGTTTTGAATCAGCTGTTCGTCTATTGTGAATATTTTCCAGCGCAGGATTGAGGGTTTTCTTAAGCCGGCTTCCTGCCAATCTTCCAGGAGAATATCATATTCCCAGCGACTGCGCTCAGCGCTGGTAATCATCATCAGGATGCTTGCTCCGGTTTTATCGCTGAAGGTTTGCTGCGAGAGCATAAGAGCTGGACGTGTCTTCTTTGCATTTGCATCAATATCTGGAATTGTGTTCCAATCTGGAAGTTTTTTCGTTATTAACCCGCTTTTATTGGACTGAGCGCCAATTCCGCAGTATAAATACCCTGTGAAGTTTACATATAGTCCTGGAAAATGTTTGCCCTTCGGTGCAACCTATACCCCGCACGGGGTTCAATTCTCGATTTTCAGCAGGAATGCAAGCGCTGTGTTCCTGCAGTTATATAATTCTGTTGATGATGCTCAGCCTGCTTTCGAGATCAAGCTGGATGAGCATTTCAAGACCGGCGATATCTGGCATGTGCTGGTGCACGAGGCCAAACCCGGGCAGCTGTATCTGTACCGCGTAGATGGCCCCTATGAGCCGCATGAAGGGCACCGTTTCCATCCGGGGATACCCTTAATGGATCCCTATGCCAAGGAGCTTGCTTATCCCGATGAGTACGAGCTGCAGACGGCTCGGGGATACGACTATGATTCAGAGCATAAGGATATGGTCAGAGGTCCCGGCCGCGATGCTGCACGATTCCCGAAATGTGTGGTAATCGATGACGATGCCTTTGAATGGCAGGATGACCGACCTCTGAATTATCCGCTGCAGAATACAGTGATCTATGAGGCTCATGTTCGGGGCTTGAGCGCTCATGTCAGTTCCGGCGTAGAGCATCCGGGTACGTACCGGGGTATTATCGAAATGATTCCCTATCTGCAGGAGCTCGGCATTACCAGCCTGGAGCTTCTACCGGTACAGGAATTTGATACTCGTGAGTACGACCGCATAAACCCGGAGACAGGTAAGCCGGTAAGTAATTACTGGGGATATAGTACTCTTGGTTTTTTTGCTCCGAAGGCTTCCTATGCCCACGATCTTTCACCTGGCGGTGGAGTGCGTGAGTTCAAGGAGATGGTGCGTGAGCTGCATAAGGCTGGAATCGAGGTGATTCTGGATGTTGTGTACAACCATACCGGAGAGGGCAACGAGATGGGCCCGACGATCAATTTCCGGGGGCTGGATAATTCCGTGTATTACATGCTGGATGACAAGCGGC
This sequence comes from Spirochaeta dissipatitropha, assembly GCF_054657935.1. Classification (NCBI taxonomy): domain Bacteria; kingdom Pseudomonadati; phylum Spirochaetota; class Spirochaetia; order Spirochaetales; family Spirochaetaceae; genus Spirochaeta; species Spirochaeta dissipatitropha. Next base: position 1,337 of record NZ_BAAHXT010000023.1, read on the forward strand.
GTTACTACAAGAATTATTCCGGCTGTGGTAATACCTTGAACTGCAATCATCCCGTTGTGCGGACATTGATTCTGGACAGTCTGCATTACTGGGTTACCGAGATGCATGTGGACGGATTCCGTTTCGATCTGGGGTCGATTCTCGGTCGCGACCAGCGGGGACATTTAATGGAAAATCCTCCGATTCTTGAACGCATTGCCGAAGATCCGGTTTTGCGCGATACCAAGATCATTGCTGAAGCCTGGGACGCTGCCGGGGCGTATCAGGTAGGGTGGTTTCCCGGGGGACGCTGGGCGGAGTGGAATGACCGTTACCGTGACGATGTGCGTCATTTCTGGAGGGGAGATTTCGGAGCAGCCCGTCAGCTTGCAACCAGAATGACTGGTAGCTCTGACCTTTATCTGCGCGACGGTCGCAAGCCTTTTCACAGCATTAACTTTATTACCAGTCATGATGGTTTTACCATGCGTGATCTGGTCAGTTATAACAGCAAGCATAACCGGGCTAACGGCGAAGATAATCGTGACGGGCATAACCATAACATCAGTTTTAACCATGGGGCTGAAGGCGAGACACATAATGAAAAGATCCTGAAGCTCCGTCTGCAGCAGCAGAAGAATTTTCTGGCAACGCTTATGCTCTCTATCGGGACACCAATGCTGCTTGCCGGAGATGAGCTTTCCAGAAGTCAGAACGGTAATAATAACGCATACTGCCAGGATAATGATCTGAGCTACACCGATTATTCACGGGAGGGAACAGCTGCCGAGATATTTGATTTTACCCGGCGACTGATCGCCTTCCGGAAGGATCATCCATCACTGCAGCGCCCGGAATTCTACACCGGACGTGATGGCTCTATGAATTCGATTCCGGATATAAGCTGGTTTAACCCTGCTGGTGAAGCCCTGGATTGGGCTACCGTCAACGACTGTCTGGCTTACAGGCTGGACGGCCACAAGAAAGAAATCCATTCCGACGAACACGACAATGACTTCTATATTATTGTGAATGCTTCCCGGCATGCGGTGGCCTTTCAGGTAGTGGAAGCCATTGGGAATAAGCGTTGGTACCGTGCGATCGACACCGCACTGAGTGCCGAGGACTGTTTTTCCGATGCAGGATCGGAACCCCCTGTAGCAGAGGATGGGGTGTACCCGGTACGCGGAAAAAGTGTGGTTGTATTGATTGCGCGTTAATTTTCTAACGACTCATTGTAGGGCTCAGTCCAGCTTCAGTCGCTCCTGCAGATCTTCCAGGCTCAGACGGTATTTCCGGGCAATATCCAGAGCAAAACTCCGACCTTCTGGTTCAGCCCGGACAATTCTGAAACTGCGTTCAGCCGCCTCTTCTTCCTTGCCGCTATGTGCACTGATCTGTGCAACCAGGCTGGCAATCGGTGAAGGGCCGTCGACCATCGAATTCAGTTCGGGAATTCTTAAAGCTAGTTCATGCAGATGAGTAGCAAAGACGCCGCGGGCGCCGATCATGCGCAGCCCTAGTACAATATCCTCTGCCAACCGGCTGGCTTCACCGGGGCTGGTACTCGAGAAGGTCTCGTTCAGGAGCACCAGTGAATTCGGACTGACAGCCTGGAAGATTTCATCCAGGCGTTCAAGCTCCTCGCTCAGTCTTCCGGTTGTCAAAGCTCCGCGTTCTTCAGAAGGAAAATGGGTCAGAACGTGATCAGCAGGAACAATTCTGGCAGATGACGCGGGTGCAAACAGCCCGGCCTGGGCACAGATAAAGACCAGAGCCAGGCCCTGTATATAGGTTGTTTTTCCTCCCTGGTTAGGTCCGGTAAGCAGGTAATAGCCGGCGTTGTGGTCAAACAATGCATCATTTGGAATCAGTTGCATGGGTTCCCGGCTTTTCTCACTGGCGGTCAGGGCGAGCTGGAGATTTACAAAATCAGAAATGACAGTGTTGCTTCCTGATGCTTCAATAGAAGGAAAGCAGCAGGAAATCCCCGCATCCTGTAAACGCTGCATTAATTTCAGTCCACCAAGGAAAAACGAAAAATCCTGCCTGAGTTCACGGAGGAATGCCGTGTTCAAGGAGAGGTAGGATTCAAGAGTTCTGTTCATCGGTTTGATCAGAGATTTAAGGATTTCGTTCAGATCAGCAAACATCGGAGCCAGTGGTACCTGGGTGCTGTACTGACCCTGGGCATTTTTCAGGGTCTGATGAATCGGTGCATGGGTGCGGAATTCCGGCTTGACCTGTTTCAGAAAGCCGCCCAGAATACTTCCTTCAGTAAAGGCCTGTTCATTTACCGAGAGGATGGTTGCCTCAACCGGACGCAGCTTGTCATCCAGATTTACACCGATTGTGAGGCTTTTCCGCCTGCGGATACCTGCCAGCAAATGAGGGAGTTCTTTTTGCAGCGACTGAAACGCAGCATCCTGACGGATTTCCCTGATTTTTTCAGACAGGGCAATTAATCCTTCTGATTTCGGCGGACTGCTCAGTGATTCAAAGCAGTCCCCCAGAATGTTTACCGCATCGCTGTACATTTCCAGTTCGCCGATTCTCCATACCGCCGTAAGGAGCGGCGCATCGCTTTCTCTGGCGGTCCGAACAAACCGGGTGATCTCATCAATCAGTGGAATAGCTTCTTCTATGGCCGCGCACAGCTGCGGATAATTCATGAGGTCATGGAACACCGCCTGCCGGTATTCGATTATCCCGGGATCAGTTTCCAGTCGCCCCAGAATCTTCACTACTGATTCATGGTCCGGTCCGCTGCGGCAGATTGCTCTTGCAAGGCGGTCTACAGCCAGATCGCTGAGGCTGAGTTTGCTGATTTCATGACCGCTGGACTTCTTTCCGGCAGGATAAAGGAGCCTAAGCTCTGCTGACGCTGTATCACCCATGCAGATACTCTACCTGCAGGAATGAAAAAAGTGAAGCTCTGCATGTCTATTCAGCTGGAATCTTCAAATCCGAAGCACTATACTATGACTATGAGTAAAACACGGACAGGACTGGCGACCCGACTCGGTATAGCCCTGGGTATACTTTTTTTCACCCTTCCAGGAGTGTATATCCTGACAGGGTACAGCATAACAGCTAACCCGGCAGCATATCTGAAACCGGCAGCCGCCCTGCAGGAACTGCTGATTCCCTTTCACCCTTTGATTGAATCATTCTCAGGAGTATGGACATATCTGCCGCATGTGGTATTTTTTCTGTCTGTTCTGATCAATCTTCTATTGGCTCTTATTGTGCGTAAACTTCCCCTGCCTGGAATCCGTCACTTCACGTATCTCTTTCTTTTCGGTGCAGTGCTCGGCATGGCGGTATTCGCCCAGGCTGCTGGTCTCATTCCTTTTGCAGAGAATCTATCGGCAGATCCTGCGGCAGCTGTCCCCAGGATATTATTTTACCCATCGGCAATGCTGCTGCATGCGGTATGGTTGGTAGGCGGGTTTATGGCTTATCTGCTTCCTGTATATGGAACAGGTGTAGCCATCGCGCTGCTTCTGTCCAGAGCGAAGCGCAATAGCCTCCTGATGAGGGCCAGTCTGCTCTATGCCACCGTGCTTGCAGTCTCTCTGCTTGCAGGGTTTTTTATGCCGGAAACTCTGCAGCCTCAGCTCAATAGTTTGCTGCTTGGTCTTATGCCGGCGTGGCTTGCTGTTATCATCAGTCTGCTGCTGCTTCTTGCCTTGTCAGAGGCTGTTTTGCGGGTGTTTACTCAGCGCAGTCTTCTGACAAAGGGTGCAAAACTGTTTCCATATAGCACAAGCCACAGTACAGAAAACAACACAGCAGATCCCAATGATCAAGAAGAAATTACTCAGACATAATCGAAGCAGGATAATTGTCGTCCTGGTCTCAGTGCTACTGGTGCTCACAGTATCGTTGTTGAGTACATGGTACTACAATCAATTGCGCAGCAGGTTGTTTTTTCAGGCTGAAGAAACGTGGTCGGTACAGTCCGAGCGGGCGGTGCAGGACGTGTATTTTCATATACTGGAAAACCGGCAGCTGCTCTTTGACCTTGCCCGGTTACCCGCAATTCGCGGTTTTGCTGGAAGCATGCCGGACAGTCGTGAAGAATCAGATTTTCTGGAAAATCCCTACTACCTGGAGGTTCAGGCCCTCTTCCGTGAATTCATGCAGGAAGAACGCGTCGATTTCCTATTCATGGGAAGTATACACAGTAGCGGATGGATAGGTCCCGAATGGTTTGAAGTCGCAGAAGATTACGATGCTCATAGCAGGAACTGGTTCCTGCAGCCGCAGCTGCGTAATGACTTCTATGTCTCTCCCCCATATGCCCCGACAAACGCACCGGAAAGCAGGGTTGTTACCATGAATGTTCCAGTAACCAGGGACGGTAGTTTTATCGGTTCGATTGGCCTGGACATGCAGATGGATGGTATTTTTGCGGCACTCCGCACGCGGGCCGAGCAGAGTGGAATGAGATATTCCCTGCACAGCACGAATCCCCGCCGCTCTGATCAGGAATATTATATGCTGTTCCATTCTGATTATACTTTGCTTGAGGATGTCAGGCTGGTAGATATGCTTCGTGACATCGGAGTGGGGAATGATGACCACGTTGCTGAACTGGCGGCAGCCTTACTGCAGCCTCAGTATAGCACTCATTCGTATCGCGGAAGCAATTCCCGCAACCGGATGCTGGTGCAGCGTAGTGTGCCGGAAACCGACTGGATCCTCCTCATAGACAGTGATATTTCTCATCTGGAAAATCAGGCAGCAGGCGAAGCCCTGAGGTTCCTTCTGGCAGGTCTTCTGATCGCTGTTCTGGTGACATTGGTTCTGGCCGGGTATCTAAATCTGCAGAAAAAGAATCGATTGCTTGGGAATACCATGCAGGAGATAGTGGACATGCAACACAGGCTCCTGCAATCTTCCAAGGAAAGTGCGCTCGGTCATGTAATTATGGGTCTTGCACACGAAATCAATACTCCGCTCGGGAATGCTCTCATGATAAGCTCTATCGCTGCCGAACAAAGCACGGATGCTGAAGTCCAGATTCTGTATGATTCGCTGAAAAAAATCGCTGCGATGGTAACAAGATTCAAGGAACTGGATGTACTTACCAATCGTCAGGCAGTGGAATATGAGCGTCTCAGCAGTATTGTACGCAGTGAGTTCGATCTGTACAGTCTTGATCGGCAGAGAAATACTTCGCGCTTTGAGCTAGTGCTGAATATTATGGAAGAGCCTGAAAGAGTCCGGCAGGAATTCCGGATTATCCTGCATGAGTTAATAAAGAATTCGTTCGAACATGCCTTCGATTACGGTGCCAGGCAAGCTGGTGCAAGAATCAGGATATCACTTGAACGAAAAGATAACAGCTGGATGCTTCAGTATGAAGACAACGGAAAACCAGTTGAACATGAGCTTCGGGAATCAGTATTTGAACCCTTTGTAACCTCAGGACGCCGCGACGGGAAAATCGGTCTTGGACTTTTTCTCGCCAGCAGCATCATTCATAATCTGCTAAATGGGGATATTCAACTGCTTGAAAGCCCAGGCAATGGCACCTGCTTTCTCATGACCTGGCCAGTCGAAAACTGAAGACTCTATTCACAAGTTGATGTTGTCAAGTTGGCCGACAGGATTTTGGCAATATACTTCTGCTCCCTTGACATCATCCCTGATTTCCCGCAACAATATAATCTGAAAGCAATGATGGAGACGAGTATGTGCGCAGCGGGCCTTGAGAGAGGGGTTTCACCGGCTGAGAGAATCCCGGCGGCGCCGCACAGAAAACCACTCCGGAGCTGCGGTTCCAAAGCATCTGCGGTATAGGCGGTATAGCCAGTCTATATGGGGCAGTGCGAGTAGTTTCCGCCGTGACCCGTCCGTACACGGGAGAAGAGTGCGCAGCAATCGCCAGGAAAAAAGAGCGCTGCGAAATAAGGTGGTACCGCGGTACGCTGGGTGTGAAGCTCTTGCGTGTTCGTCCTTATCCTTACGGCTTTTGCCGGGGATGAGCGAATGCGCAAGGGCTTTTTTTATGCCCTGGTGCGGCTCGCAATTAAATAGTCAGGAGGTCTGTATGCCGAACATACAAGTACAGCTGGAAAGCATTCAAAACAAAGTCGATCGAATCGATCCCCCGGGCAAGGCCTGGAAGGAGCTGACAGCAGACGAGAAGCTCTATAAGATCCGTCATTCGCTTTCTCATATTCTCGCTCAGGCAGTGCTGGATACATTCCCGGATGCACAGCTGGCAATTGGTCCGGCAATCAGTACCGGTTTCTATTATGACTTTGATCTCCCCGCACCATTGAAAGAAGATCAGCTTCCTGCCATTGAGGAGCGTATGCGTGAGATCGTCAAACAGAAGGTTGAGTTCAAGGGCTATGAACTGCCGAAGGACGAGGCCAGAAAGGTTCTGAAGGGACAGGTATATAAAGAAGAACTGCTTGAGGATCTGCCGGAAGGTGAGAAAATCAGCTTTTATGTACAGGATGGTTTCACAGATCTCTGTGCCGGGAATCACGTCGAACACAGCGGGCAGATCGACCCGAAATCCTTCAAACTGATGTCGGTGGCTGGCGCATACTGGCGCGGGGACGAGAAGCGCCCCATGCTGACCCGAATCTATGGTGCGGCCTTCCAGAACGGTAAGGAGCTCAGACAGTATCTCGAGCATCTGAAAGAAGTCGAGAAGCGCGATCATCGCCGCCTGGGCCGTGAACTGGATCTCTTCCATTTTGAACCGGATAATCCGGGGCAGATTTTCTGGCACCACAAGGGATGGAGCATTTACCGCACCCTTCAGGAATTTATCCGCCGGAATCTGGCTGAGCAGAATTATCAGGAAGTGAACACTCCATCAGTTATGCCGAAGGGACTCTGGGACCGCTCCGGTCACTGGGAAAAATACCATGAACACATGTTTATTACCGAAAGCGAAAAGAGATTGTTTGCTCTCAAACCGATGAACTGCCCGGGGCATATCGAAATTTTCAAGCAGGGTTTGAAGTCCTACCGGGATCTCCCCCTGCGTATGGCGGAGTTTGGTTCCTGTACCCGGAATGAAAGTTCCGGTGCTCTGCATGGAATAATGCGGGTCCGGGGATTCGTGCAGGACGATGCGCATATTTTCTGTACCGAGGAACAGATTTCCAGTGAGGTCATTCTGTTCACCGAGCTTCTCAAGAAAATGTATGCGGCCTTCGGCTTTACCGATGAGAACATAATAGTCAAGTTTTCCACCAGGCCGGAAATCCGTGTCGGTGATGATGCATCATGGGACCGGGCCGAGGCTGCCCTTGCAGCAGCCTGCGATGCCGCAGGTCTGAAGTATGATCTTGCTCCAGGCGAAGGCGCGTTCTATGGACCCAAGCTTGAGTTTACCCTGGTGGATGCCCTGGGCCGTGAATGGCAGTGCGGTACTATTCAGGTTGATTATCAGCTGCCGAGCAAGGAACGACTGGATGCCGGTTATATCGGCGAGGACGGAGACCGGCATACTCCGATCATTCTGCACCGAGCCGTACTCGGATCACTCGAGCGCTTTATAGGTATTCTGATCGAGCATTTCGCCGGAGCATTCCCGGTATGGCTGTCTCCCGTGCAGGCTATGATCATTCCCGTTGCCGCGCCGTTCTTTGGCTATGCAGAGGAAGTGCAGAAAGAGCTGAAGTCCAGGGGAATCCGTGCCGAGGTTGACCTCTCGGATGATCGACTGAATGCCAAAATCCGCAGTGCACAGACCGGCAAAATCCCCTATGCTGTAATAGTAGGGGAACGCGAGCAGGAAGAGCGTGCGGTTTCAGTACGCAAGTACGGTGGCACTCAGGAGAACGGAATACCTCTGGATTCCTGGGTATCGCTGGTTGCTGAAAAAATCGAAACAAAGGATCTTGAATTATGAGTAATACATCACAGACAATAAGTGCAGCCGCAGAGGCTGCTTTACAGGAACTGAAAGCAATCGATTCCGAGGTGGTCAAGTTGGGGCAGGTGACCAGTCTTCTGCATTGGGATCTCGAGACCCAGATTCCCTCAGCTGCGGTACCTCAGCGGGCAGAGCAGCTAAGCTATATGAGTGGCCTTCTTCACGACAAAGCAACTTCCCCGCGAATCGGTGAACTGTTGGACATTCTTTGTCCTGAAGGCAGGCCCTTGGCTGAGCTCCCCGAGCTTGAGCAGCGCCGGGTACGGGCAGCCCGCCGGGCATACGAGAAAGAGGTCAAGCTTCCGAAAGAGCATGTCCAGGAGCTCAGTAAAGTCACGAGTCTGGCTAATCATGCCTGGGCCGAGGCCCGACAGAAAAACGACTTCGCCTCATATGCACCGCACCTTAAAAAAATAGTTGAGCTTAATGTAAAGACAGCCAACTATCTCGGATATGCTGATCACCCCTATGATGCCCTCCTTGACCAGTATGAACAGGGCATGACCGTTAAAACCCTGGACCGGGTATTCGGCGAGATGCGCGCAAGTCTGGTTGATCTGGTAAGTCGTATTGCTGCTACCAAGCAGGTAAGGACTGATTTTCTGACCCGGAAATATGCAGCCGACAAGCAGGAAGCCTTCAGCCGGAAAATCGCCAGTGAGCTGGGATATGATTTTAACCGCGGATATCTCACCGTATCTGCGCATCCCTTTACTATTGATCTGTCCAGTGACGATGTGCGTATTACCACCCGTTATGAAGAAGAGTATTTGCCAACTGCTCTGTTTGGCACAATTCATGAAGCCGGGCATGCCATGTATGAGCTCGGCTTTGCAGAAGAAATCAAGAATACAATGCTGGCCAGCGGAACCTCACTTGGTATCCACGAATCTCAGTCCCGCTTCTGGGAAAATCTGGTCGGACGGAGCCGGGAATTCTGGCAGCGCTACTATGCAGAGCTTAAGGAGCTATATCCCGAGCAGCTCTCGGATGTCGATCTGGAAGCCTTTTACAAGGGGATCAACAATGTCCAGCCCTCATTGATCCGGGTTGAAGCAGATGAGGTTACCTACGGCCTGCATGTAATTCTTCGTTACGAGATTGAAAAGCAGCTTATTACCGGGGATCTTGCAGTGGAGGACTTACCCGAAGCCTGGAACAAGCGGATGCAGGAATTCCTCGGCATCGTACCACCAGACGACCGTGATGGTGTGCTGCAGGATGTGCACTGGTCACATGGCGCTATCGGTTATTTCCCTACTTATGCGCTTGGAAATCTTTACGGGGCTCAGTTTACTACTGCAATGGAAGCAGAAATCGGTAATCTGAAGAACCTGGTCGAGAAGGGGGAGTTTTCGGTAATTCTCGATTGGCTGCGCCGCCATATTCACCAGCATGGCTCGGCAAAAACACCACAGGAACTGCTGCAGGATATTACCGGACAGGAGCTGCAGGCTCAGCCCTTTATCGACTATCTTGAAGAGAAATACGGGGAGATTTATTCACTGTGATTACAAGCGCCTCATCCGCAGCAATTGCGTTTCTTTGCAGCGCCATTTCACTCGGGGCTGCTGCTGGATGGGGCTTTAGACTTTTTATGCCGGTGCAGGCAAAACGGAGCAGACTGCTTGACCTGCCCGAGCCGGCTTCAGTTCGTCGGCGGGTACAGAGCGCGCGTAGAGCCTGGCTTCTGTTTTCGCTTGCTCTTGCTACGGCAACGGCAGCCGCTGGCTGGCTGACTGAATCAGCTGTTCTTGGTGATCCGCTTGCATTGTATGTCTTGAGTGCAGGTTCTGTAGTCGGGCTGCTGTTGATCTGTTTTCCACTCTCGGCCGGCCTGCCTCTGCTGGCTGGTTTTTTTGCTCTTGCCATAAGTCTTGTAGCCCAGTCCGGTCCCCTTTCACCCCTGCAGCCTACGACAGATCCTTTGCATATCCGACCGCTGCAGCTGGGAGAAGAGGAGACGGAACTATCAGAAATGGATCAGTCCCGGATGGAACTGCAGCTCTGGTACGCGGATCAGACCGATCGGTTGAAAATTGAGCTGGATGGCAATGCCTATAGAGTAGTATGGCATGAGTACCGCATTTCCCCATGGTATCTTCTGCTCAGAACTCGCGTTCTGGTTCCCGCGAAAATCCAGTCTTCTTATGTTTCGCATCGGGAACCGGAAGCTTTTTCTGCCTCCGGGGAGTTTGAGTTGAATGAAGTTCATGATTTCCCTCCCTGGATCAGGGTAGAGATTTCTGAGTATTATGAAGGACAGGTAATTCCCAGGCTGCAGCGAACAGTCACACATGACTATAATCAAGGACAGTAGTATATGAAAGAAAAACACGGCAAGAAAAACATATTAATAGTGAATGATGATGGTATTCAGGCCCCAGGGATCAGGGTACTGGCTGAGATCATGCAGGAATTCGGTACGGTCTATGTCGTAGCTCCGCATACCGAGCAGAGCGCCATCGGTCATGGCATAACCATCCACGATCCTTTCCGGGTGCATCATCAACCAGGCTGGCAGCCTGCAAGCGACGCCTGGAGCCTGGAAGCCAAGCCTGCTGATTGTGTGAAGTTTGCACTCTACGCGCTGAATCTCCCGATTGACCTGGTAGTCTCCGGGGTAAATAACGGGCCTAATATAGGTACCGATATTATGTATTCCGGAACAATGGCCGGGGCCAGTGAGGCCATCCTTTGCGGTGTGCCGGCGATAGCGATTTCTACGGATCAGGGCTGCTTCAGTATTGTGCAGCGCTATCTGCCGGGAATGCTGCGCCAGATTCTCGGACAGAACGTGCCGGACAGAGACAATGTGCTGAACATCAATTTTCCCCGGGCAGATCACGCCCAGGCGCAAGGTGTGTGCTTTACGGAAACAGGATTTCGAACATTTCTGCATGACTTCTATGAAGAAGAGGAGAATCTCTTCTGGTCGCGGGGTACATGGGGAGCTGGAGAAGCCGCTTCGGGTACCGATATATGGGCTTTCGAGAATGGCTGGATATCGGTCTCTCCAATCCAGATCAACCGCACCAATTACACGGCCCTTGATCAGTGGAAACAGACAATCAATATAAATCTTCATGATTAGTCAGAAAAGAATGTTGAATCCGGCTTGAATTTAATCGCCAAAGCGCCGATAATTTCAAAGCTATGATGATCACTTTTTACCGTACCGGAGCGGACGGCGGACTACGATACTACAGCCTGAACGACCGGCAGCGGCACCTGTTTTCACGATACTCATTGTCAGCAACCTGGGGGCGTCAGCTCTCTACCGGGCGGCAGATGCTGTATACCTTTGAAAGCGCAGATGAAATGGAAAAAAAGGTGCGTGAAATCATCAAGACCCGCCTTCGCGGCGGATATAAGGTTCTGTATAGCTACTTCGGTAAATCAGGCATTTCGATCGATGATGCGCCTGCCCGGAGTAATGCTGCTGCCACGAAGGGACAGCCTGAACACCACATCCGCCTGGCTTGATTCTCTTCTTTATATTGTCTGTTTTCAGCTTGACAGGTCAGGATTCCCTGCGTAGCATGCAGGAATGAATCTGCCAAATATGCTTACTATCAGCCGCATCGCGGCTTCCCCGCTGCTTTTCGGTCTGTTTTTTCTTCCTGAATACAGTCCCGTTCCCTACGCCGTCGTTGTTCCAGTTATATGGCTGCTGTTCGGACTTATGGAAATTACCGATGTTCTGGATGGCTGGGTTGCCCGCCGAACCAATACGGTAACCGATCTCGGCAAGGTGCTGGATCCCTATTCAGACGTTATCAGCCGCCTGACCTATTTTTCTGCCTTTGCAGCACTGGGAATTATGTATCCGGTTTTTCTGCTTCTGATCGTCTATCGTGAGGTCAGTATTCTGTTTGTCCGAATGCTCATGTACCGTGATGGAGTTGCCCTGGCCGCCAGAAAAGGCGGAAAGCTCAAGGCAGTATTCTATAGCCTCAGCGGAATCGTTGGTCTCATTGTCTATTCTGTACGGGGCCTTGATATTTTTGTGGATCGACCGGATGTTTCGGCTGGTCTCGAGACAGCAGCGGCCGTTGTATTTGGTATAGCGGTACTGCTCTCCTGGAGTTCTTTCATGGATTACCTGCAGGTTTTCCGGAAAAGCCGGAAATCCGCAGGGACCGCAGAATCAACCAGTGCCGCAGAATCAACAGCAGAATCAAAATGAAGCCAATCAGCGAAATATCTGCTGAAACCCTTTCCTCTGTCCGCTATGTTCTTACAGACATAGACGATACCCTGACCGATGGGGGGAAACTGACTGATCTTGCCTATACCTCTCTCTGGCAGCTGCAGCGGCACGGAATCGGTGTTATCGCAGTTACCGGTCGCCCGGCTGGCTGGTGCGATGCAATTGCCCGTCAGTGGCCGGTTGATGCCGTGGTCGGTGAGAACGGAGCTTTTGTTTTCGCCGAGAAGAAAGGCAAGCTCGAACGCATGTATCATCCCAATGCTGCTGATCCAGATACGGCTCAGGAACGCCTCCAAGGCTTGTGGGAAATGGTCCATGAAAAAGTCCCCTTTGCGCGGATATCCAAGGATCAGTTTTCACGGATGTTTGACCTTGCCATTGATTTTGCCGAAGAGACCCCACATCTCAGTCGTCAGGATGTAAAGGAAATACACGCCTGCTGCCTGGAATATGGAGCAACTGCAAAAATCAGTTCCATTCATGTAAATGCCTGGTTTGGTGACTACTCCAAGCTCGGAATGTCCGAGCGCTATCTGCGTGAAAACTACAATGTAGATCTCTATGCCCCGGCAGACGGTGTTGCCTATCTTGGTGACAGCCCGAATGACTGTCCTATGTTTGAGGCGGTCCCGCTCAGCATTGGTGTAGCGAATGTCATGGACTTCCTGAAAGAACTGGATCCTCCACCGCGGTATGTAACCGAAAGCCGTGGGGGAGCAGGTTTCGCCGAATTTACCCAGGCAGTTCTGCTCGCCCGGCAGTCTGCCTGAAATTTTACGAACTGATTCATGAATAAATTAGCCTCATTGCGGTATATTGAGTGTTCACTTATAATACCGCTCTGGAAGGACATTCATGAACTCACAAAACTCCATAGTTCGCATGGAAAAAGTCAAAAACCCAAGCCAGCGGCGTCAGCTCTGGATATCTCTTTCAGTGCTGCTTGGTTTCGGTCTGGTCTTTGCTCTGTCATATTTCTTTTTTATGCCTCGAGAGCAGGTGTACCGGCTGCAGGATTATGACACTGCCACAGTCGTCCGGCAGGAAATCAGGGATATACTCAGAGTCAACGGCAGTGTAGCGCTCAGCAGCCGGCAGGATCTGCTTGCTCCAGAGAGCGGGCTTCTGACTGAACTGCTGATTGCACAGGGGGATCAGGTCTCTGAGGGGCAGCTGCTAGCGCGTATGCGATCCCGTGAACTCGAGGAAGCCAATATCAACGCACAAAGACGGCTCAGAGATTTAAGGCAGGATTCTGAACTCGCCGAAATTCGTCATGAACGAAATCTCGAGGATCAGCAGCTTCAGTTGATGCGTGCCAGGACCGATGTCGACCGTGCACAGGATGAACTTGCAGAGCTGCGGGAACTCCATGCTGCCGGGGCTGCATCCGGGAGGGAGCTGCAGAATGCTGAAGCTGCTTTGCGTTCAGCCGAGGACAGTCTGCATCAGGCGCAACGGAGCATCGATCATAGTAAGCTCGAATACGAGCTCGGACTCAGGGCAGTTCAGAACAGTGCTGAACGCATACAGGAAGAGGTCAGTGATATCGAACAGCGCCTTGCCGGTCTTAATCTTTTCAGTCCCCTGGATGGTCAGGTTCTGGATGTCCGGGCGCGCTCAGGCGCGTTTATAAGTCAATGGACAGAAATAGCTCACATTGCCGATACCAGCCGGCCGCATCTTGAGGTGCAAATTCCCGAGCGTTCTCTTCCTGGCCTGGAGCAGGGAATGCCGGCAGAAATCATCGTTGCAGGATCCAGGTATCCAGCTGTTTTGAGCTGGATCAGTATGACTTCCTCTTCTTCTGCCAGCGGAGCGGGTGCGGTTCTCGATGCCCATCTTGATTTTACAGGAGATCCTCCACGCCTGGTTCCAGGCACGAGTGCGAGCGCAGAAATCATAAAGGGAACTGTTCCAGACGCACTGACACTCCCCCGCGGACCGTATCTGACAACCGGTGGAGAACGAACGGTGTTTCTGGTGGATGGAGATAGGGCAGAGCGAAAGGCGGTCATTTTCGGGACTGTCAGCGGTGACAGAATCCAGGTTCGCAGTGGACTGCAGGAAGGGGATGTTATTATAAGTTCCGGTTATCAGAATTTTATTAACGAAGAAAGCATAGAATTATCAGGAGAGAAAAAATGATTCGTCTGGAAGAAGTTGTGAAAACCTACGATCTGGGAGCTGCCAAGCTGCAGGCATTGAACGGCTTGAGTCTGGAAATCCAGAAAAAGGATTTTGTAACGATAATGGGACCCTCTGGTTCCGGAAAATCGACACTGCTGCATGTTCTCGGAATGCTGGATACTCCGAACAGCGGGCTTTATTATTTAGAGGACGCCCGGGTTGATCATCTGCCCGACAGTGAAAAAGCTCGAATCCGCAATCAGCATTTTGGTTTTGTATTTCAGAGCTTTAATCTGCTTCCCGAATTTTCAGCCCTGGAAAATGTAATTATGCCGCTGATGTACGGGAAAATGTCCAGAAAAGAGCGCAAGGAACGTGCCATCGAGCTGCTTGAGAGTGTTCAGATGGGACATCGCCTGGGACATTTTCCAGCAATGCTCTCGGGTGGTGAACAGCAGCGGGTGGCAATCGCCCGCGCGCTGGCTAACAGTCCTGATCTCATTCTTGCTGACGAGCCGACTGGTAATCTGCCGCGGAAAATCGGTGATGAGATTATCTCCCTCCTGCAATCCCTGAATGATCAGGGGGTGACCGTGGTAATGGTAACTCATGATGATCTGCTTGGGCATTGCGGCACCAGGGAACTCGAGCTCCAGGACGGAAAAATTATTGCAGATCATCCCGTTGTTGAGCGCTATCTCCCGGAGACTGCCCGACTGAAATCCCAGACTCTATCTGCAGGATCAGAACTATGAAAATAAGAGATAGTCTGTTTATTGCCAGGCGTTATATACGGACGCGGCTCGCAGAATCTATTGTGGTTATTCTCGGCTTGGGTATTGGCATTGCGGTACTCACCGGTATAGTCAGTATGCAGCTGAACGTCAGAGGATACTCAAGGGATTACAGCAATATGCCCTGGTTCCGCCAGATTACCGTAAGTCCAAGTGCAAATCGCTGGTCTTCAGATGACGGGCCGGCAATCAGAATCGGGCGGGTGGGGCAGGATCCGGTGCGCTTGACCGCGGCGGAACTGTTTGAAGCCCGGGAAATGAGTCCGGATATAGAGTATGCGTTCGTCAATACTATGACCAGCGGATTTGATTTTTCCTTGCCCGAGGGAGGTCCTTCCGGCTGGTGGGATAATGAAGCTGGTATTCTTCTGGCCTTCCCCGATTATTTTCCGGCAAATAATCTCGAAATCGTGGAAGGTATTTCTTTTTCGCGACAGGATGTCGAAGAGCAGGCTCCTGTTGCCATAATCGGGAATGATCTGGCGGAGCTGGTGTTCCAGGGTGCATCTCCTGTTGGAAGACAGATCCAGTTGAATGATATTCCATTCAGCATAATTGGTGTCTTCCGGGATCTGAATCAGGACCGCTACGGCGGTTTCGAGCAGGACCCACGCTGGATGACTTCGTATCAGCTTGCATTGCCCTACGGCTCGGAGTCACAGCTCTGGGGAGGTACGGGGATAGGTGAGCTTCATCACATTGAATTTGCGGTAGCGGATTACAGCAGATTAGCTGCGGGTGTAGAGCAGCTTACTAACTATTTTCACAGCAAATTTGATCCAGATAGCATTAGAATCGATTCCCAGCTTGATTTTCAGTATCAGCAGGGTTCGAGTGATAATGCAATATTCCGGCTGCTGGGAGTGTTGACAGGAGCGGGCATGCTCATAGCCTCAATCAGCAGCATGAATCTGATGCTGGCCCGGGTGCTCCGCAGGCGTCGATCGGTAGGTTTGAGTATGGCAATCGGTGCAAGCCGTAGATCGATTTTTTTGCTGTTTGTGCTCGAGGCCTGTATGCTCGGTTTAAGCGGAGGTCTTATAGGTGGACTGCTTACAGTCGGCTTCGTAAAGTTGATTGGTTTTCAGGCAGAGCTGCTGGTATTCCTTATAAGCATGGGCATAGCCTTTCTGGCAAGTCTTGTTTTTTCTGTGTACCCGGCGATTCTGGCTTCCCGGGTTAATCCTGCGGAGGTGCAGTAATGGAACTAATTTTTGCTTCGATTATGCGGCGGTGGTCACAGAATCCGTTGCGGCTGGTTTTTTCTGTCTCGAGCCTTGTCATTGCTGTGGCAATTCTGGCAATGGTCTTCTCCATTACCTCTCAATTCAGCTCTTCCATGGGAGATGCCGAGGCAACAATCTATACCGTGGCCAATGGAACTATCAGGGGCCCTCATGAGTACGAACCTCAGGGCTGGCCGCCGAGATTTAATGCCGACACTCCTGAGGCGGTGCGGGACATGGTTCCGGATATCCAGCGGGTGAGCCGGCTTTCAGAGTGGGCGCCGGATCGATTCGTTCATGAAGGAATCGTATATAAGGTAAGCTCTGTGCAGGGAGTAGATCCGGCATATCTCGAAATGGCGAACTATGAGTTGATTGCCGGCAGGGTGTTCCGGGACTGGCCCGAGGGATCAACAGAGGAGCCAGAACTGGTAATATCGCGGGAGCTGGCAGAGTTTCTGTATGCATCGGCCGATGCTGCTGTAGGGCAGTCGATCGATGTTCAGCTGCAGCATTATGAGTATAGTGAAGAAGGCGGGCATGTAGAGCGCTTTATCAACCTTCCGGTAATTGTGAGCGGTGTCTACGAGAGTAGAGGTACCGCCATGGGACAGTCCGGAAGGGGAGCACCTCAAGCATTGGTTGCATTCAGTTCGCTGGAGCAACCCGAAGCAATCCAGCACTTTATTATTCAGTCAGATCAGCCGCCGTCCCGCCTCGAGGCGCAGCTCAGTTCTGCTGTTCAGAGTCTGCATGGACAGGATACCGAACTCAGTATCTGGAAGGGAGCTTCCTCCTGGTATCAGGGTGAGCGCGGGGGGATGGGGCAGATGTTTCGCCAGATATCCCTATTTCTGCATGGTATAGCCCTGCTTATCATGCTTATCAGCGGCTTTGGTGTTCTGAGCACGATGCTTGTTTCCACGCTTGAGCGGATGAGGGAAATGGGCCTGCGCCGGGCAGTTGGCTCAAGCTACTGGGGAATCGTCACCCTGTACGCAACCGATGTCATAGCCATGGTTCTGATCAGTCTATTGCCGGCATATATCCTGTTTCAGTTATTTTACCCGCAGTTTTCACAGCTGGTGCCTCTGTTTTTCAGGGGGATGCCGGGAGCAGAGGAGCTTGTGTCTGCCAGAAGGGCATTAAACCTGATACCCTTTCTGTCGAGCGCGGGTATAGCTCTGGGGTTTGCCCTCCTGTTCGGCATTGTTCCTGCACTGTTCTCAGCCCGGGTATCGCCGGTGGACAGCCTTCGGGAGGTATAATGTTTTTTGAGATTGATTTCCGCCTTGCTCTGGCTTGTGTTTTCTTCGCCGTGCTCTCGCTGCCTGTATTCAGTGAGTCACCGGATACGTTTCTCAGTCTTGATCAGGCGCTGTCTATCGGTCGGGAGGCTTCACCGGATGCGGTTGCGCTCAGAACCGCGCTGCGTGAGGCAGAGTTGTCGTATATGGAGCTCCGGTTTCCCTACACAACAGCCCTCAATCTCCAGGCTGGAGTAGCGATGGATTTCAGTTCTGATCCTCTCGAGCCACAGTTCAGCGACAGCCTCCGGCTGAGCGCTGGTGTGTTGCCTGGGCTCGACATTTCTGCGGGGTATTCGCGCGCAGCCGGTGCGGATGCCGGAATCAGCTGGCAGCCTGTCGGGGCATTTGATAACCTGCGCAGGCAGCAGGTACAGCTTGATTTTGCACAGCTGGAAGCTGCTCATGCGGTACTTGCCTTCGATCTCAGGGTTATGCGGGTATATGCCTCGGCTGCCCAGTCACGGGTAGAACTGGATTTTTCTCTGGCTGAGCGGGATCTCGCGCAAAGCGAGTATGAAGTCCGCCGTCGCAGGGCTGAGGCAGGGCTCATTTCCATGAATGATCTGGAGCAGGCACGAAGGCAACTTGTCTCTGCAGAAACTGCCCTCATTGCAGCAAGGCGGCAGCATATAGAGCGCTATGCTGAATTATCAGGGCTTCTTGGGCACTCGGTGCAGGGATATGATCTTGAACTGCCGCTTGCGCCGGTCGGTACAGAAGATCTTCAGTATGGAAGTTATTCTCCTTCCATGCCTGACGGACATATCAGTGCGCGTGAGCTTGAAGATGCCCGGCTTGAAAACCGGATTCTTGAAAGCGAATTGAGTCTTCAGAAGTCGGAGCGCTTCTGGCTGCCTTCATTGTCTCTTGGTCTCGACGCCAGGCAGCAGAATGACTGGATTCCTGCATTGAGAATTGATTTGCAGCTCGGCATCGCAGCCCGTGACTTTATTGCGATCGAGCGTGCCCGAAATAATCACCGCAGTCTGCTGCAGAGCCAGCGGATGCAGGCCGACCAGGATGCGATGCGCGCAGAACTGGATGAGCTTTCCTTTGCGCTCTCCCGGGCATCCTATGAAGCTGCGGTTCTTGATTACTCGCTGACCTCATCGGATCATGAGCTTGCGGAACGCAGTCATGCACGTGGGATGATCACCGACACCGAGCTGGAACGCAGCAGGCTGAATCTCAGTCGAAGTCAGTATCGGAAAAAAACCGCACATTGGCAGCTGTATCTCGAATGGTTTGAGCTTGTATTGAGTAGTAGCAAGATGGCACCATAATTTCCTCTCTCAACACACTGTAAGCAAAGATATATTAACATTGCTGCTGTAGTAGAGGGTATGTACAAAACGGAAAAAGGAGTTTCGTATGCATACCCCTCCCTTCTGTCCCAACAAGGACTGTAAGCACCACCATCATCATGAGCGAAGCAGATCCGAGAAAGAACGAGTCGGTAAATGGTTCTATCGGAAAGGTCGCCGCAGTTCAGCCTGTGCTGGTGAGTTCCAGCGCTTTCAGTGC
>NZ_BAAHXT010000024.1:0-16422 GCF_054657935.1 Spirochaeta dissipatitropha
ACCGGTGTACACACATTTTTTTCGATAAGAACCATCAATGGTAAGGGTGAAATCAGGAAATTTCTGAAGTCCTTTTTATCGGTCAAGTTTGGATGGAAAGTATGGGCAGTTGTGCTCTTGATAGGTATTATCAACCTGCTAGCCTGGTACATCCCCGAACTGTTTGGCTATGATCGCTTACCAATGTTGTTACCAAATATATATATATTCCCTATATATTTTTTCTTCATGGTCTTTTTTGGAGGTGGTCAGGAAGAAATAGGGTGGAGGGGATACATATTACCCTTTATGGAATCGAAGTTCGGACTCTGGATTGGAAATATAATTTTGGGGCTCGTATGGACTGCTTGGCACCTACCCCTTTGGTTTATGGTTGGATCAACACAGGAATTTTTACCGTTTATAGCTTTTGCCCTTGGGTGCATTGGCTTGTCCTTTCTATTTTCCTGGGTAATTAAAGCTTCCGGGAACAGATTGTTTTCCGGATTAATTGTACACGGTGCATTCAATGCATTCATTCCTCTGTTTCCCACGCTCATTATGCAGGAAAATGTCATCCAGACCCGATTTTGGATACAAGAGATAATAATACTTCTGGTTGGGATCATCTTTATGTTAACCATGACCAGAAACAGAAACAAAGCAGTGTAGTTTGTTCGGTCGGTAATACAAAAATGCATCCGTTTATTTTTGTATACACCGGCCCCAGCAAAAATTCCATGGAGATGTAATTAATACACGTGATGATATTACTGTGTTTAATCAACTCGTTTGTAGAAAAAGCACTGCAGGATGAAATTAATGTTCACCGTGTAATATGAGAATAGTGAAGAACTGATGCGGATTGAACCGGGCATAACAGAGGTGGGGTACCCTTGTTCACACAATTTATGGAGCCATTTCTGTAAACATTACCAAATTACTTGACAATGATAGAGCTCCATCTATACTTAATCTCAATAGATATGGAGAAATTAATATGATTGTCCGCCTTGTCCCTCGAGTTTTTTTTGTTGTGTTGTTCGCAGTGTCCACTATCGGACTATCCGCCGAGACTGTTGAGACCGTCGAGCCTGTTGAAACCCGATTGGAATTGGGGCTCGGGGTATCGTCTGGAGGAATCATTTTGGGCACATTCGTCGCGCTTATGAGTACCTTTATCAGCGAAGATCCCACCCTGGCATTGCCGTTTGTTGTAGAATCCAATTACTGGACCAGATCCGGTTTTGGCTTTGGTTTGGAGCTGGACAATCTGATTTTCGCTTCGATGCATGGTGCAGGACTGGATACCCGCATTTACCCCTCTATTCGCTGGCGGAAAAACGCTGATTCGTTGTTTAGTTTTTTCCTTGTTCCGTTCTCTGCTATGATTGTAATGGATACCTTTGATCAAGGCGATGCATATTATGCTGTCGGTTATGGTGAGGAGTACTGGGACTCGAAGCATGGCTCTGCCGAACTTATCATGTCCAAACTTGGGTTTGTCTGGACCTGGCGACCGCAGACCGACAGATATGTCTCCTTGTCTGTATCTTCCGGAGCCGGATTTTTTCCACCACTCGATCTCGGACTGACTATGGGTATCAGTCGATAGTAGTCGATACTCTCGATGAAGTAATTGAATATGAGTGAAAATTACCATTGCTTTATGGTTATACCATTGTCATACTTTTGGTATGAAAACTGCGATCTCAATTCCAGATAATCTATTTAAAGATGCTGAAATAACGGCCAAACAATTAGGTTTGGCTAGAAGCCAGCTTTATGTCAAAGCCATAAAAGAGTTTATTGAACATCATAACAAAGAATACATTACGGATAAATTAAACACTCTTTATGCCCACGAAAATAACATGGAGGACTTAGCAGAAACCGGGATTGAATCTTTGAGAGAGGCTACAAAGAATGATTCGTGGTGAAATATGGTGGGCTGATTTGGGAATTCCTTTTGGTAGTGAACACGGGTATAGACGACCTGTTTTAATAATCCAGGATGATGCTTTCAACAAAAGCAATATTCAAACAGTGATTGTTGCATCAATAAGCACAAATACGAGTTTAGCGGATGCTCCTGGTAACGTATTTTTAGAAAAAGAGGAGTCTGGCCTATCAAAACCCGGTGTCGTCAATGTTTCGCAGATTTCAACTATTGATAAATGTCGATTGTTGGAACGGATCAGCATTTTACCGCAGAAGGCTATGTCAGAAATTGATTTCGGATTAAGATTGATCTTGAATATTCTGTAATTACCTAAGCAGCTGCGCTATGATAACACTATAATAAGATTCTGTTGGAGAATAATGTGAATAAGAAAAAGTTATCGCTAATTGCCATTGGCTGCGTACTTCTATGTCTTGTTGTCCTGCGTGAGATTGGCGTTGTTGATCTCAACCTGTACATATCAACCTTGTCCACTTCACAGGTGGCCACCAGGTATAATACATATCCAGAGCAGGAACAGCAATTCAGTTATCAGTTAATCGTTACGCAAAATAATGAAACCCTGTTCGATTACACGCATATATACAATAATCAACCGCCAATTCAGATCAATGGAGTGCTGGATGAGCCAATCTACTCAGGGAACTTCGTTTTACCTCTCGTCAAGAACTTCAGAATGACATACCAATGTGAGTTCAATACTACGAATAGTCCGGATGGCCATACAGTGAGTGGAAAGATCGAAGGTGAGGTAACGGCTGAAATTTTCGGGTTCTGCTCACGCAGAAAGGCGAAAGAGCTGGCATTTGAAAAAGTCATGAAACAGATGATTTCTGTTTTGTAGCAAACACTTCGCGCTTCAGGATGGAAAGGATTTTTTTATGAATAACTTTTTTTCGGCAGAATTTTTTAGTGCGAATAAAGCAGTTATGAAAAATAAGGTGGCCATATTAATTTTGCTCACCTCACTTTTGATGTGTGATATATTTATTAATACTAATCTAATATCTTACATATCGACAAACTTTGTTTTTTATCTCTTAAGAATCTGTGATTTCTTGTTGATTTTTATTATTTGTTTCACTTTTTACTCTACGGTTAATTTTTATTATAATAAAAAAATGGCTTTTTCCAGTATATTTTTGTACATATTGCAAAGCTTAATATTCATCCTTCCTTTTTTATTGCTTTCCAGGGTATTTAGTTTTAATACTATCATGATTTTCGTGTCTGTTGTAATTTTGTATGTCATCGTTTTTACCATTTTCTATACAATTTTTCCTGTTTCACATTATAGATTATTCCAGCGATATTCTATTTTTAAATCCTATTTTTTATATACATTCAGATATAATTTTATCGTAGTTATCGGTGTCATGGCGATATTATTTACTTTCAATGTGTTTATGAATGAAGTGTTGATCAAGAGTTTGAATAGATATTTATTCATTATTCACAGAGGTTTTATTCCATTAATGAATGTATATATAATTATAATTACCTCATTATCTACGTATAAAAACCGTAAGCAATTAAGATTTAAGTTGAACAAATGACTAAAAATTCAGCAGCCACTCGTACAACATTTATGTTCCTGATGATGCTCGTTGCCATGAGTTTCTGGGGGGGCTCATGGGTTTCTGCCAAGCTTATTTCGCTGAGTATGGCACCGGAGATGACGGCCTTCTGGCGCTTCTTTGTTCAGGCGCTTGTATTCCTGGCGGCTATGGTTATCTTACGTAAGAACTTTGTTTTGGGAAGAGAAAAGCTTCTGCTTCTGATCGCGGCTTCTCTAATTCTCAGCTGCTACAATATTCTGTTCTTTTTCGGACTGCAAAACGGCTTTGCGGGAAAGTCCGGTGTAATTGTTACCTGCCTTAATCCACTCTTTGCCTTCGGCATATCTATCGTTGTCTTCAGGACCAGGGTACTGCCTGTTCAGATTCTGGGGCTGTGCCTGGGGCTTGTTGGTGGCATTCTGCTTATGGAAACAGGCAGGATAGTTTCATCCGGAATAATAGACAGTGCAGCCCTCATATTCGTTGTGGCGGCTGTGTTGTGGGCGGGACTGACCAATGTAAGCAGGAAGCTGCAGCAGAACATGGGTATTATTGAGTTTTCCTTCTACCTCTACGCTTTGGCGAGCATTGAACTCGGACTTTTTGCCATTTTTCGCGGCAATTTTGTGCTTCCCATCTCCGGATTTGCGGGTGCAGCTGCGTATACACGGGAGTTCTGGTTCAACACATTGTACCTGGCGCTGCCGGCCGGTGTATTTGCTAACAGCATGTATTTCGTTTCAGTCCGGGAGCTTGGGGCTGACAAGGGTGCGAGCTTTACCTTTATGGTCCCCGCGACGGCCCTTCTTTTTTCTTTCCTGATATTAGCTGAGCAGCCGATTCCAAGCACAGTTATCGGCGGATTATTAGCACTTGTTGCAGTATACATTGTCAATTTCCCTTCTCCGCATTCCCGGTGACCAGGAAGTGT
This sequence comes from Spirochaeta dissipatitropha, assembly GCF_054657935.1. Classification (NCBI taxonomy): domain Bacteria; kingdom Pseudomonadati; phylum Spirochaetota; class Spirochaetia; order Spirochaetales; family Spirochaetaceae; genus Spirochaeta; species Spirochaeta dissipatitropha. The sequence continues at coordinate 4,433 of NZ_BAAHXT010000024.1, forward strand.
GGAGAAGAGGAAGGTCTTTTACTTGTTCGTTGGTTTTCTTCGGGGGCCTGAGCTGCCACGACCTTTAGGGGAACCTGTGCCTTTGGGGGCACCCGTGTCCGATTTTCGCGGTTTCGGGCGCTTTCCTGGTTTTCCGGACCCGGATCGGCGACTGCTGTTGCCCTCGATGCGCTTCACATGAAGGGTTTTGCCACGATAGCTGCTTCCATCAATTGCCTTCAAAACCCGTTCGGCCATTGTCGCATCTACCTGAATCTCACTATACTCCGTGTCTATGTTAATACGGCCAAGGCGGATGTCGTGAGACTGCGTGGACTTGTTGATAATCCCGATTAGCTGCGGGGGCAGCACTCCTTCACGCCGGCCGATATTGATCTGCAGAGATGCCATTGGGACAGTGGGGCTTCCTTTTCCCTTAACCCCCTTTTCACCGGAGTCGCGTAATGCGCTGCGTCGGGACTTTGCCGGCGGCGGTGTAGGGTTAAGATCGGGAGCATTACCGTACTCTGCGAGAAAACGGTTGAACTCCACCGAGATAAAGCGCTGAAGAAGCTCTTCCCGGTCGAATTTTTCCAGCGAGTCCCGTACTGATTGCAGGTAGGGAGCGATCGCCTCCTCATTCACCTCGATGGAGGTTATTTTTCCGAGAAGTTCAAGGAGTCGGCTGTCGCAGATGTCCTTGCCGCGGGGAATCTTTCCTTCCTCTATCTTGCGTCCAAGTACCTGCTCAATCCGGCCGATCTTGTGACCCTCCCGAAGATGCACAAGCGCATGCGATGAGCCGCTTTTTCCGGCACGGCCGGTCCGTCCGCTTCTGTGGGTGTAGGAAGCGATTTCGTCGGGTAGATCATAGTGAATAACGTGGCTGAGATCATCTACATCAAGCCCGCGCGCAGCCACGTCGGTGGCGACAAGCAGTGCTGGATTACCTTCCCTGAACCGGCGCATTACCGAGTCTCTCTGCATCTGCGAGAGCTCTCCATGCAGAGCATCGGCGGCGTATCCGTCCCGGGAAAGTCGGTGTGTGATTTCCTTTACCGCTTCGCGTGTCCGGCAGAATATGATGCCGTACATATTCGTCTGCACATCGATCAGACGGCGGAGCGCAGCATACTTGTCGCTCGCATGTACGCGATAAAAGTAGTGCGTCACATTGCTGGTACCCCGGTTCCGGTCGCCGGAGACGATTTCGTGCGGGTTTTTCATATAACTCGAGGCGATGCGCGCTACCTCACGTGGCATGGTTGCGGAAAAAAGCAGGGTCTGACGCTCCGGGTTTGCGGCTTCAAGAATTGCATCAAGCTCATCCTTGAATCCCATGTCGAGCATCTGGTCGGCTTCGTCAAGGATCAGAAACCGGAGCCTGGAGAGGTCGGCAATTCCCTTGTCGAGTAGATCCTTCAAGCGCCCGGGGGTTGCGGTTACAATGTGTGCACCTGAACGCAGATCCCGTATCTGAGGGGCAAAATCAGCTCCTCCGTACACAGTCGCGGTGCGTAATCCTTTCAGGTTCCGGCCGTAGTCGGCAATCTCACGCGAAACCTGCACCCCGAGTTCCCGGGTAGGTGCAAGAATGAGCGCTTGTGTGCTTCGGTCCTCAAGATCGATTTTTTGCAGGATCGGAAGGCCGAATGCCGCGGTCTTTCCGGTACCGGTCTGCGCCAGTCCGGTTACGTCCTGGTCGCTATTCAGAAGAAACGGAATCATTTCCGCTTGTATATGGGTCGGGGTCTCGAATCCGCGCGCGCTGATAGCATCGAGCAGAGCCGGGACAAGCCCGAGGTCGTTGAATGTGGTCAAATGTCCTCACTTTGGATTCACAGATATCCGCGATAGACTACGGTAAAGCGGGAACGAAGTCAATGCGTGAGCACAAGCCAGACATTGCAGATTCAGGCCTGCAACCAGAACAGGTCACATCGGATGTTCGCTCATTGCAGATATCCGGAAAATGTATTACATTGTAGTCATGGTCTTTTATGATGAGGAGATAAAGAAATGCATCAAAAAGGGATCTTTGCCAGGTGATACGGCAAGGCTCTTTGTGCACGCCTTTCAGGCACTCGATCAGACAAAGGATTTAAATCTTTTCGACATCAAGCAATTAAGAACGAGTTCATCGAAAGAATTTTATAGACTTCGAAAAGGTAGATACAGAGCAATATTCACCATGGTGAATGGAGATTTTTATGTGCATGCAATCACAAAAAGATCGGAGGTGTATAAAAAATGGCCGTTGTAAGTGTACGCTTAAACAAGGATGAAGAAAAAATTGTCACGTATCTGGCAGATTATTTCCATGAAGAAAAATCCACTCTTTTTAAAAAAGCCTTGTATGAGCTTTATGAAGATATTCAGGATATAAAATTCGTGGAAGAACATGTAGAAGGTCGAGATGCTCCCAACTATATTAGCAGCGAAGAATTGCTGGAATAACACCCAATACTGCCAGGAATCCCCTGACAGTACGGGTTGAGGCACTGACTTTACTCAGTGATCAGCTGGAACTCCATAGGTTTTGGCTGTGTCTGGATTACATCCTCGATCTTCTGCATGATCTCATCGCTCAGTTTTGGAACTACATCCAGTGCGCTGAGGTTCTCTTCGACCTGACTTACCCGGGATGCTCCGGTTATTACCGTGCTGACATTCGGATTTTTCAAACACCATGCCAGGGCAAGCTTGGCCCGTGTTGTCCCGAGATCATCTGCTATCTGCTTCAGTTCTTTGGTTTTGGCGATTCTGGACTGACCTTCCTCGCTTTCAAAAAAGTTTTTCAGCCACTCATAACCAGGAAGGTTGACGCGTGCATCGGCCGGAGCCCCGCCGTCGTACTTTCCGGTGAGCATGCCCGATGCCAGCGGTGACCAGATCGTGGTGCCCAGTCCGATGCTCTCGTATAATCGGGCGTACTCCACTTCAAAGCGGTAGCGCTCAAACATATTGTACTGCGGCTGCTCCATGGTAGGGGGAATCAGATTGTACTGTCTGGCAGCTGCGTAGGCTTCCATGAGCTGCTGGGCTGACCATTCCGAGGTACCCCAATAGCGGACCTTGCCCTGCTGGATCAGTTCCGTCATGGCCCGTACGACCTCTTCCATTGGAATCCGGGGATCGGGTCGATGGCAGAAGTAGAGATCCAGGTGCTCAACCTGCAGCCGTTCCATTGCCTGATGACAGCCGTCATAAATATGTATTCTACTCAATCCATGTTGATTGGGGTTGGGTTTTTCTACCACGCCACCATAGACCTTGCTGGACACCAGGTAGCTGTCGCGCCGTAATCCGAGCTTTTTAAAGGCCTTTCCCATAACGGTTTCAGACTTACCTTTTTCATAAACCTCGGCATTGTCAAAGAAGTTGACCCCGGCATCGTAAGCGGTTTTGATCATATCAGCTGCCAGATCAACATCAGCCTGCTTGCTGAATGTGACCCATGAACCAAAGGACAGTTCACTGACATATGCACCTGATTTTCCCAAAGATCGATATTTCATTGTTGCCTCCTGCAACTAATATAGTGCCAGGTATTGCGGGCGGCAAATTCCGATTAGATATCGACCGATGAGAAGGAGTTAAGGGTTAGCATGGCAGCGTACTGTCCTTCGTTTTCCCTGCAGATTATGTCGATCGGGACGATTATTTCTCTGGGCGATGGTTTCTGCAGCACGATCTGCCGGTAGAGTATCTGCATGCCAAGGTAGGCTTGTTCTTCTGGGCGTTGACCGATTACATAGTCAATTCTGCCCTGACGCAGAAGGGATCGGTTGTTCGGGGTGAGGTCATAGCCGATCAGTCTGGGACTGATCGGCCAGAAGTGTTCTACGGAATCTACAATCCGGTAGATCATTCCGCTGGACATGAATATGCCGCCGACCTCGGGGATACTGTCGTATATGTCAGAAAAGAATGCCTGCATCTCCTGGTCTGACACGGTGCAGTCTATATCGATTACTTCAGGAATGAACCTGCCTTTCTCTGCACAGTACTGTCGAAAGCCTTCAACGCGCCTGTTGATGTGGTCGGTACCCGGCAGGCTGCGGAGGGCAAGGATCTTTCCTTCCAGAACCATATCGTTCATCAGCTGTGCGGCGCTGCGGCCAGCCTGTGTGGAGTTCTCTCCGACATAGGAAATGCAGTCTACACCTGGAACAAAGGTGTCATAGAGTACATAAGGTATGTCACGTGGAATCCGTCTGAATACTCCGTAGTTGTCACTGATTGTTGCAGGGGCGATGAGGATACCGCAGCAGCCGTCGTCTACTATCTTGTCGATGGCTCTGACGAATGAATCGATGTTCCACTCATCGTAGTAGTAGATATCCGCATGAATACGGTGACGCTCGAGTTCTGAAATTGCTGCCTTGATTCCTTTGGCTGGCTCTTTCCAGAATCCGCCATCCTGACTGAGTTCGGGCAGTAAGGCTGCAAGCCGGTAGACGCGTTTCGAGGAGAGGTTGCTGGCATGAATGTCCGGCTGATAATCGAGCTCCTGCATTACCTGGCGGACCTTTTCGATCGTGCGCTGAGCAACGCCTCCTCTGTTGTGAATAACCCTGTCCACTGTACCAATGGATACATTGGCTAATTCTGCAATCTGTTTTATGCCTGCCATGTGACAAATGTAGCACGGTACTGGATTTTTCGAAAAGCGAACAATACCGGTTTTTTGGCTGTGGCAGCATATTTCTGCACATTTTTTCTTGACAGACTACATAAGCGGGTATAGTTTGAAGTATCGTTAACGTTCACGATAACGTTAACGATAGAAAAATCTACGTGAGGAGGTGGATATGAACCCAGGAAGATACAGAAAAAAATGCGCTGCTTATATTGCAGTTGCCCTGATTCTGTTGGCATCCTTAGTCGTTTTTGCTGCGTGTGAGCAGCCCCTGACCGATGAATCAACAGGAAATGTTGAGACTGAAAGCAGCCAGGATTCTATTGATAACGGTGATCAGGATGAAAGCGGGGACACGGAGGACCCGGAACCCCATAGACTTCCGGATCCGTATGTTGGAGCGGATGTCTCTGAAATTCTGTATGCCGAACGCGCAGGAGTGCAGTTTACAGATATAGATGGTACCGAAAAATCAGGACTTGTGATTCTTCGTGATCATGGCTATGACCTGGCGAGAATACGGGTCAATGTCGAACCACCGGGCAACTTCGCCCAGGCAGTTGGCGGGCAGGTCGGAAATTACGGTATGCATACAGATGTTGATTATCTACTCGATACAGCAATTGCTGCAGATGAACTTGGCTTCCGCATTGCGCTGAACTTCCATTATTCTGACTGGTGGGCGGATCCGGGGAATCAATGGATACCCGAGGCATGGTGGAACGATCCTGACAAGAACCCCTATGAGGGCGAGGATGATTATCCGGACCTCGAGACTCTGGAGGACAAGGTTTATGAGCACACCAAAGAGGTTATCGAGCTTCTGCTGGCTGAGGGAATAGTCCCGGAGATAGTGCAGATCGGCAATGAAATGCAGGGCGGCATGCTGCATCCAGTCGGTGCGCCGTGGGGTGACCCCTGGCAGTGGAGCTATGCGGAATATGGTGAAAGCGACTGGGATAGTATGGTAAGCCTGATTCAGGCTGGTATCAGAGGAGTCGAGGATGCCATGGATGGGGCTGAAAGGCCGCAGATAATGCTGCATCATCATTACGATGGAGATGACGTGACCTGGTTCTTCGATGATCTTGCCGATTCAGGCGTGGATTTTGATCTGATTGGTCTGTCGTATTATCCGATGTGGCATAATACCATTGAGGGGTTCGCAGATGACATGCAGGCGTTGCACGATCACTACAATGGAGAGATCGATATTTATATAGTGGAAGTAGCCTATTACTGGACCGAAAGCGAGGCGAATTACTTCGCTGAAGACTGGAGTCCATATTACGATGTTGAACCGCTGGAAGAAGGCCCTTTTCCTGAAACCCAGCAGGGTCAGTTCGATTATCTGCAGACAGTAAGAGCTGCAGTCGCAGATATCGAATCAATCAAGGGAATGTGGTATTGGGGAGCCGGCTGGTCCCAGGCCACCACTGGAGCTGAATGGCTCCGTGCACCTGGCTGGGCGGATGACGATGCAGCGACACGGTCACTGTTTGATCATAACGGAAGAGCAACCAAGGGAATTGAGGGACTGTTTGTCCTTGAGGAAGAATAGCATTATGCAAGGAGGACGCATATGAAAAAGGTTTTGGTTTTAATGGCAGCTATTGCGCTGCTGAGTACCCCGGTGCTTTTTGCCGGTGGACAACAGGATGCCGCTGGTGGCGATGTCACTCTGACATTCTGGGCATGGTCCGGTTCGATTGATCAGCAGGCAGTGGCGGAATACAACGCACAGACACCTGGTGTTACTGTCGATCTTCAGCTGATCGAGCAGGGTGACCTGCACGAGAATCTGCTGGTGTCTTTTGTCGGTGGTTCCGGTGCACCGGATATTACAGGCATTGAAATTGCATACGTGCAGCAGTTCCTTGAGAATCCGCAGCACTTTGTGAATCTCTTTGATATGGGAGCACAGGATATTAAATCTGATTATCTGGACTGGAAGTTCGAACAGGCAATGACTCCTGACGGGAATCATTTGATCGGTCTGCCAATCGATATCGGGCCGATGGCCATGGCGTATCGCGTAGATGTGTTTGAAGCAGCTGGTCTACCAACGGATCCTGATGAAGTAGCAGAACTGTTCAGCACCTGGGAGAGTTATCTCGAGGTCGGCCGGATAATCAAGGAAGAAACCGGGCGGTATCTTTTCAGCCGCACGAAGGAACTCTTTGATGCAGTAGCCAACCAGGCTCCCTTCCGCTACTTCGATGCCGATGGAAATCTGATTGTTGAGTCAAATCCGCAGATTCAGCGGGCATGGGAACTGGCAATTGCTGCGCATGAAGCAGGGCTAAGTGCAAATATCAATGCCTGGACATCTGACTGGGCGGCTGCTCATAACGATGGCGCATATGCAACCGAGTTCGCACCATCCTGGATGGTCCGCTTTCTGAGAGAAAACTCACCGGATGCACGGGGCCAGTGGGCTATAACCGAGGCCTTTCCAGGCGGTGGTGGTAACTGGGGCGGCTCTTTCCTGGGAATCCCGGCACAGTCACGGCACAAGCAGGAAGCCTATGACTTCATTAAATGGATGCTGGCACCCGAGCAGCAGAAAACTGCCTTCCAGCGGGAAGCCCTCTTCCCTTCTACTCCAGCTATCTATGATGATCCTGCGATCACCGGATGGACAGATGATTTCTTCGCTACCCCGAATATCGGTGAGATTTATACCAGAACTACCGATGCAGTAATTGCTCAGTACCTCGGGCCGAATCATTCTATTCTGCATGATCAGATGGAAGCTGCCCTTGGCCGGGTTGAGGATGGTGTAGAGACCCCTGCGCAGGCATGGGCCAGTGCTATCGCCGAGTCACGACGGCAGCTGGACAGGTAAGTCAGCAGCACAGACTGTATGAATATACCGGCTGCTGAAGCAGTCGGTATATTCAATCCAAGTTATAAGGGTAATAAAATGAGTGATACACGTGCAGGCACATCATTAGACAGAGCATCACAAAACAGAAAAAAATCAGGATTGAAAATGACCAGCGGGCAAACTGAAGCTTTGGCGGCGTACCTGTTTATTCTCCCGTTTTTTGTGATTTTCATTGTCTTCCAGCTGTTTCCGATTTTCGCAACCGGGTATGTTTCTTTTCAGAGGTGGCCTGCTCTTGGTACCCCGAGTTTTTCCGGTCTCAGAAATTATAATCTGCTCATGACAGATACCATGTTCTGGCGGTCGGTCGGCAATACATTCAGTATCTGGTTTCTCTCAACGGTGCCGATGCTGATTCTATCTTTGTTTCTCGCGCTGCTGCTGAATGATTCTCTTCTTAAGGGAAAGCGTTTTTTCAGAATGGCAGCCTTTATTCCGAATGTCACATCAACCGTAGCTGTGGCAATCGTTTTTTCGGTAATTTTCGCACGACGCTACGGTATTCTCAACTTTCTGCTGACACAGCTGGGAATCGATCCCGTGAACTGGCAGGGCTCATATATTGGAACTCATATAGCCATTGCAAGCATGGTAATCTGGCGCTGGACTGGCTACAACGCCATTATATTTCTTTCTGGCTTGCAGAGTATTCCCAGGGAGTTGTATGAGTCAGCAACGATTGACGGTGCCAATAAATTTGAAAGACTTACACAGATCACTATTCCGATGCTGCGGCCGGTAATTGTTTTCGCAGTCATGCTTTCGACAATCGGGGGAATGCAGCTGTTTGCAGAACCGCTGATTTTCGGGGTTGGGTCACAATCCCAGGGTCTGACTGTCACCCTGTATCTGTACCAGGAAGCCTTCGGACGTTTCAACTTCGGCTATGCAGCTGCAGTTGCCTGGATGCTCTTCTTTATAATCGTCGGATTTGCACTGTTCAATTCCTTTTTGACCCGACGCATCCAGTATGTGGACTAAGGAGACAGCAATGGATATAAGAAAACTAATCAATAAAAAACGCAGTGAGAAACTAATAGTGCATGTAATCCTGCTTGGAATCGTAGCAATATCCCTGTTCCCCTTCTACTGGATGTTTGTAGTCGGATCCAATACTACTTCGGTTGTCTCCAGGATTCCACCGGTGGTAATTCCCGGAAGGCTGTTTGTCGAGAATCTGCTCAGGGCTGCTCAGCAGATTAACTTCAGCCGTGGACTTCTGAACTCATCGATTGTAGCCGGCTCGATTACGGTTTCTGTTCTGTTTCTGAGTTCTCTGGCAGGATTCGCCTTCGCGAAACTGAATTTCCCGGGGAAGAAATACCTGTTCCTGTTTGTTCTGGGAACCATGATGGTGCCCATGCAGCTGGGTATGATCCCGCAATATATGATTATGCAGACCCTTGGCTGGGTAAGCGATTTCCGGGCGGTGATCGTGCCCTCTGCAGTAACCGCTTTCGGGGTCTTCTGGATGCGACAGTATATTACCAGTGCGGTACCAAACGAGCTGCTTGAAGCAGGGCGTCTTGAGGGCTGCGGATATTTTATGCTTTACCGCTTTGTGGTAGTTCCGCTCATTCCCTCAGCTTTTGCAACCCTGGGAATAATCACCTTCATGCAGTTCTGGAATGATTTCATGTGGCCACTGATTGTGCTTCGCGACCGCAGTGTTCATACCATACAGATTATGCTTCGGACCCTTGAAGGGGCATATTTCATTGATTATTCAATGGTGCTGGCAGCAACCTTTATGGCAACCCTGCCAATGCTGATCGTCTTTCTGATCTTCAACCGACAGTTTATCTCCGGTGTTGCAGATGGAGCAGTCAAGGGCTGAATAGCATTGGCTGATCAGCGATTCTACACAATAACATAAACGAGGAGTTCGTATGTACTACGGCTGTGACTATAACCCTGAGCAGTGGCTTCATGAGCCTGCTGCACTGGACAGGGACATTACATTAATGAAGAAAGCGAACATAAATTCTGCAACCCTTGGAATGTTTTCCTGGAGCAGCCTGGAGCCCGAAGAGAATCAGTTCCGGTTTGACTGGCTGCGCAGTGTTATCGATAGGCTGTATGCAGCAGAAATTGCGGTAATCCTTGGCACCCCTTCAGGTGCACGTCCGCACTGGCTGGCCGCAAAATATCCGGAGGTCCTGCGGGTGAATGCCCGGCGGGAGCAGCAGCTGTTTGGCGATCGGCATAATCATTGTTATACATCTCCCGCCTACCGCACACGTATTGGTATAATAAACAGGCGTCTGGCAGAAGAGTTTGCTGCACACCCTGCAGTTGAGCTCTGGCATCTTTCGAATGAATACGGCGGTGAATGTCATTGTGAGAATTGTCAGAAAGCATTTCGCGAGTATCTTGAAAATCGGTATGAAACTCTGGATGCCCTGAATTATGCCTGGTGGAATACCTTCTGGAGTAAAAACATAAGCTCCTGGGATCAGATTGAGTCCCCATCCCCAATCGGAGAGGGTTCGGTACACGGACTGAACCTGGACTGGCGCCGTTTTGTGACCCATCAGACCAAGGACTTTATGCTCTACGAGCGCGATTGTCTGAAGGAAGTCAATCCGGATATCCCCTTTACCACCAACCTGATGATGAGCAGTGAGGATTCTTCCATGGATCCCGGATTGAATTACTGGCAGCTGGCCCGTGAACTGGATGTCGTATCCTGGGACAGTTATCCATCCTGGCATCTGCCGGGTTATAAAATGCTGGCACTTGAATCTGACCCAACCGAAGCGGTAGATGATTATCGCCGTGCATCCGAGGTGGCGTTTCAGCACGACTTATTCCGGTCCCTCGGTGGAGGCAAGCCGTTTCTGCTCATGGAGAGCACTCCATCGAACACAAACTGGCAGCCGATATCAAAGTTGAAAAAGCCGGGTATGAACATTACCAGTTCGCTGCAGGCGGTAGCACATGGCAGTGACTCGGTGCAGTATTTTCAGTGGCGCAAGAGCCGTGGAAGTTTCGAGAAGTTCCATGGAGCAGTTGTCAGCCATCGAGAGAGTGCAGAGGACCGGGTTTTCAGTGAAGCAGCTGAGCTTGGAGCCAAGCTGAATAAGCTCGAGAGTGCGCAGGTTTTTGGAAGCAGAATTTCTGCCGGGGCTGCATTGTACTTTGACTGGGAAAACCGCTGGGCATTCGAGGACAGCAAGGGCCCCAGGAATGACAGCAGGAAGGCCTATGTGGAAACCGTCAAGGCTCATTATTATGCATTGTGGTCACAAGGGGCGGATATCGACATTGTTCATTCCGGGAGCGATTTCAGTGTATATAAACTGATTATTGTGCCCATGGGCTACCTTATGCCCGAGGATACTGCGGCGCGGCTGGCCAGCTTTGTCGAGGCAGGGGGTAATCTCATTACCACCTATTTCACCGGAATGGTGAATGAAAGCGATCTCTGTTACAGCAATGGAACTCCGGGACCGCTGACTGAGGTACTGGGAATAGAGGTCAGTGAGATTGATCCTCTGTATCCAGGCGAGCGAAATAGCATGAAGACCCCGGCCTCCGGCGTATCCGCAGGTCTGAAGCTGCCCGAATACAGCCTGAGGGATTACTGCGAGTTAATCAGGCCACAGACTGCCGAAGTGCTTGCAGAGTATGGAGCTGATTTTTATGCCGGGAGTCCCGCGTTGACCCGTAACAGCTATGGCCGCGGTCAGGCTTTTCATATTGCTGCCCGCTCTGAAGACAGTTTGCATATCGAACTGTACCGGAAACTGCTCGAAGAATGCGACTTACTCGACCATTGCCATGGCTGGAATCTTCCTGCAGGTATAGACATTCGTTTCCGGGGTGATGCAGTGTTTATTATGAATTATAGTGCAGATAACCAGGTAATCGAAATCCCTGAAGACAGAGCGTATCGGTATCTTCACGAGCAGCTCGATTGTTCCGGAAGACTGGAATTACCCGCATATGCAACGGAGGTACTCATTAAAGAATAGAGTGCCATAAGTATAATTAATAATGAAATATCTATTTCCGTGTGCTATGTTTCCCTGATATATTCAGAAGCAGGGAGAAGCCATGCAGCGGATGAGGAGATGGATAGTTTGTATGAGTGTACTGTTATTCAGTATGGTCATACTTGGGGGGTGTGATCTTTTTGATTTCTTAACATCAGTGGATGTATCATTTTATGATCTGACTGCGAATGGTATTTCAGGAACGCAAACTACCAGCGAGTTGACTCTGGGATTTGATGAGTCACCAGCAACACTGGAGTCAAGCCATATTACAATTACTGGCGCGAATAAGGATTCAGTTGATCTTTCTGATTTGGTCTCAGGTACAGTAAAGGTCAAAATCAGCGGGCTTACTGTAGCCGATGGTGAAAGTGTAACTGTGGAGCTTACGAATCCGAGTGGCTACAGGATACAGCCTGGCCGACGCAGTGTAATGGTACATCGAGCTGCTGCAAGTGAAAGCGATGGCGATGGTGATGGT
>NZ_BAAHXT010000025.1:0-16262 GCF_054657935.1 Spirochaeta dissipatitropha
GAGATAGCTACACTGACAGCGGTTAAGTACAACACGTCCCAACCCGCGGCTTGTACGTCAATGGCAAGGTGTAAAGGTGTGCTCTGGATCAGGCGACTTTTGGGGGCCGCAGGTTGGAACTATAATGTTCGCAATCAAGAATTGAGGAGAAATCGTGGCAGGAAGATCTAACTTAGTAAATCTAGACGCAATGATTAAGCGTGCTGATTTCGCATTAAATGACTCTGATGAACAATTGGCCTTTGAGCAATTTAACACTATCCCTGCTAGGGAGTTAATGTCAGGTGGCTTAACCGGGTCTATTTTACGGAAACCAGACTTCCAGAGAGAAACTAATCATTGGACTCCTGACCAAGTTGTTTCACTCCTTGAGTGTTATATAAATGGTGATTTGATACCTTCAGTAATTCTTTGGCGATCACCAACATATTTGTTTGTAATTGACGGCGGGCATCGCCTTAGTGTTCTTAAAGCATGGATGGAGGACGATTATGGTGACGGGCAAATATCACACAAAATGTTCGGCCATGATATTCCTAGTGAGCAGAGAAAAGCCGCTGAAAGAACCAGAAAATTAGTTAAAGAGCGCGTTAATACTTGGGCATATTATAAAAGCTTACAAGATGACGATGAGGATATTACTCAAGAACAAAGAACCAAGCTCTTAACATTGACTAGCAGAGGTCTTCAGGTCCAATGGGTTCAGGGTAATGCTGACAAAGCAGAAGCTTCCTTTTTCAACATTAATATGAAAGGAACACCTTTGGATGACCTTGAAGAGCTTTTGCTAAGAAACAGGAAAAAGCCAGTTCCAATTGCGGCAAGAGCAATCATTAGGGCTGGAAGAGGCCATAAGTATTGGTCGCAATTTGGCGACACAGTAGCTAATGATATTGAAGTAGAGTCTAAGAAATTAAGCACATTATTATTTAGTCCAGAGATTAAAAGACCAATAAAGACATTAGACTTGCCGCTAGGTGGCTCTAAAGGCATACGCACTGCAATACGTGTTCTAATTGACTTCATCTTATTTGCAAATAGAAAGCAACAATGTGATGCCCCTTCCGTAGACTCATATCAAGATGATCTAGATGGCCAATTAACGCTTTCTGTAATGAAAAAAGTCACAGCACTTGCATCCAGAATCACGGGAAATGATAAAGGAAGTCTTGGGCTGCATCCGGCTATTTACTATTATGGCCCGTCAGGCCGTCACTCTACTCCTATGTTTCTGGGAACGTCATCTCTAATTGCCGAGAAAATAGCAAATAATGACAAAAGATTTTTTCAAAAATTTTCTAATATTAGAGAGGGGCTGGAGTCGCTATTGATAGATCACAAGGACTTAATTGCTACTATTTTGCAAAAAAGCATAAGCATATATCGAGTTCCAAGATATCACAATTTATTAAATAACATCATCATCGCGTTAAGCGCTGGAGAAGAGGTTGGCGAGAAAGAGCTTATTTCGTTTTCTGATCTTGATGGGAAAATTATTGCTGGCGACTTCAAAAAGACTTCGACCAAAATAAGCGATGACGACAAAAGCAAGGTATTTATTGATGTGGCTCTTAAAAATGGAATTAAATGCTCCATATGCGGGGGTTATATAGATGTCGAAAAGTCTGTGTCCTACGACCATATAGAGCCAGTAAGAGATGGAGGTTTAGGTACTTCCGATAATGCGCAGCTTACACACCCATATTGCAATCAATCAGTAAAGCAGTAAGCGTATAACAAGTGGCTGTTGTTGGACGTACCTTCGCTGCGCTCCGGCACGCCGCAAAGCCAAGCGTTATGGAGGCAATGATGGAGCCAATTATTCAAGCAATTTACGTATGCGACACCCCATTCTACACTGTAATAGATGATGAAAATTCAGATTATTCATTTATCGACAATTATAATACAAATACATTCAAAACAATATTCAAAGGATTTGAACAAGAAATTTGTAAAAAAATCCTAACACATGAAAATGCTACTTTAATGCGGCTGCTTAGTGGTCATTTACAAGAAACTCTTTTTGCATTTCTGTTTGCTTTATTACAAGCACCTCATGCAATAATTGCTTGGCTGACATTATACAAAAATCAAGATATTGATATGTTACTGGATCATATTAACAATAAAAAAGATTTCAAATACTTCAAATTTAAAATTGATAGAGTATGCTGGGATTCTATATCTGAATTTCTTCATCCAATTAATAGAGATGATAATGTTAATAAAAGCATAAAGTATTTATCAAAGTTTTTGAGAGTACTATCTGCTGAATATTTGGATGACAGACGTCGTTCTGAGTACAATTCTATAAAACACGGTTTAAAAATTTTAAATGGTGGTTTTAAGATGCAAATAGGTCGTGCTAATAAAAAATTAACGATTTCTGGATTGCATGGAAGCATGTTCTATACCAAGAATAAATGTAATTTTAACAGTATTATTTTTCATAAGATAAATCGTACATCAATAAATTGGAACGTACAGGAAATATATAATCGATCTATGATATGCATGAATATAATTGATAATATACTAAATGTGTTTAAATTCTTTCACGAAGGCGATAATACGAAATTTTTATACTATATATTTGACCATTCGGACAATGCCAAATTTTTTAATGATGAGCAAGAGTCTTCTGTTATATCTATTAATAGAAAAATAGATCCAGCCATTGTTTCTGAGTGCATTAATGAAATTGATATTGAGAAATTTTATGAAGAAAAACTTGTAATTATATAAGTCCATAACAATTGCATTAACCTGACCGCCTACTGTCATGGTTTTTGCTGCTCTGGCTTTCGCCGGGCAAAAACCACGCCAGCTCAACGGCTTGCAGGTTATGCAAACGTTATGCCTAAAAGGAGTCGACATTGAATTACTTAAAGTATGATCTTGGCAATCTCAAGAGAGGCGAGGTGGTTGAGGTTACTTTGTCCAGTGGCGCGAATGTTCGGCTGATGGATAGCTCTAATTTCAACAGCTATAAGAACGGACGAAAACATAAGTTCTACGGTGGGTTAGCGAAGAAATCACCAATAAGAATAGCAGTTCCGAATTCTGGCCACTGGTATGTTGCTGTTGATATGCAGGGGTTGCGCGGCAGTACAAATGCCTCTGTTCGTGTTGTGCCCGGGGCCTTGCCCGAAATCCAGGAACGCCGGCTTTCTGAAGTGCCGAGTTTGGTACGAGACAATGTTCCACCTCCTACAGAAACTGGTGGAGAGACGCATGATGTATTTATTTCTCATGCGTCAGAAGATAAAGATGAATTTGTTAGGCCACTTGCCAATGCATTGATAAATGAAGGCCTGAACGTTTGGTACGACGAAATGACGCTTAGGATTGGAGATAGCCTAAGGCAAAAAATCGACAAAGGCTTAGCTAATAGTCGCGTTGGGCTCGTAGTTCTTTCCCCTTCGTTTATTTCAAAGGGCTGGACCAATTACGAACTTGACGGAATCGTTACGCGCACGGTCTCCGGCGAGCAGGTTCTACTGCCGATTTGGCATAACATTACAAAGCAGCAAGTTGTTGATTATAGTCCGTCTCTGGCTGATAAAGTTGCGAGGAGCACCGCCACTCATACCATCAATGAAATTGCGGCTGAAATCGCTGAGCTTATAAGGTCGAGGGCATAACAAATTGCTGCACTCGGAAAAATTACACGCTGCAGTACCCGCAATTTTCCGGTGAGCAAGGCGTTAGGTGGACGCCTTCGGAGCAAAGGAGAAATTATGAAAATCAAATTTGAGAAAATTGTTTTTGGAGATCGATTTTGTACAGATTTTGTAAATCTAAATATTAATAATATTCTCGAATTTAATGATAATCGTGTATGCATTGTTTATGGCCCAAATGGAACTGGAAAAACAAGTCTTTCCAATGTTCTACGGATGGATAACAAAGAAATAGATTGTATCATGGCAGTAGATGGTGTTCCTTATACCAAAGATAGCACTCCGGCTTTTCATGTTATTGAAGATCAAAATGGAAGGAACATTATTGCAGGTAGTACTGAAGACTTTATTTTAGGAGACAATATAAAAAGAGAATATGAGCTAAAGAAAAGACTCGATACCGGATTTGATAAGCTTCTTAAAACTACAATTGTAAACGAACTTAAGAACAACTTCGGTATTTCAAAGAAAAATACTCCTTTTGATGATTTAATTAGTAATCCCAAGATCTTTGAATTTGTTTCGGATATTGCAAATAATCGATCAAAAGGAAAAAATATAAATTGGTCTGATTTTGTAAATATTATATCATCTCTTTCATTGGTAAATATTGATGAAGCACAATATCCATATTTTTCATATTTTATAACAGACTATAAAAATGATGATTCAATCATAAGGAAGTTCTTGAACATTAGTCTGTCGACTATTACTAAAGAACCATATTATCAAAAAATTGAACAGACAAGCGAGGCGATTCGAATACTTGAGAAATATAAATCCTTACCCGAATGCATTGTATGTGATAATGATATTGAATATGAAACCTTAATTAACAAAAAAAAGACTCAAAATGAATCTGCAATAGCATCTTTAAGTAAAGAGTCAAAAGATATCATTAAGAATATTATTACGGAAATTACTAGAGAAGATCCATTTTTAATTAAACAGAGTCTTGAGTCAGCTATGTTAGAAGGAACAAATGAGAAAATAATTGAAAAGCATGCTGAGATTAACGAATATAAAAAGTTATTTGAAAAAAAAATATATAATATGCTTATAATTTCTTTAGCTGAAAGTGAATTGAAATCTATGCTTGAGGAGTATTCTACTATTACTCAAGAAAGCCCTGAGTTTGAAAATGAAGATATTATTTTTATAGAAACATTTTTAAACGATTGCTTAGAAAGAAAGATAAAACTTGAACGTGATGGTGAAAAAAATCTTCGATTACTTCTTGGGAAAGAAGAATTTCTCAATCAACCAAGAAATTCTCTCTCGCTAAGCAATGGTGAACAGAACTTTTTATCTCTTGCCTTTGAACTTATGAAAGCCAGAAAAATTGAGAAAAAACTAATTGTATTAGATGACCCTATTTCAAGTTTTGATTCAATATATAAAAATAAAATTGCATATGCAATTTTAAAAATACTCAACAATAAAAAATCGATTATTTTGACTCACAACACTGATCTTATAAAACTATTAGAACATCAAGCACAAAAAAGTTTTAAACTTTATCAATTACATAATAGAAGTAATGGCGAAAATGGTTTTGTGTATATTGACAGAAAAGAAGTTAAGTTGCTGTTATATATTCATGAAGTATTGCAGTTATTAAGGGAGGATATCAAATCAGAAATAGTAAATGAGAAAGGCTTTCTTGTTTCTATTATTCCTTTTATGCGGGGATATTGTCAAATCGTTGGTGATGTTGACTCGAAAAATAAGCTTACCAAGCTAATGCATGGTTATGAAACAGAGGTGATAAATATTTCCGAAATATTTCAAAAAATATTTTCCGATAAAATTATTACAGGTGTACATTGTATATCTGTCTCAGATATTTTGGCTATGGATGTTCATGATGTACAGATTATAAAGAACCTTACATATCCTTTGTTTAGTCGAACTTTGCAGCATACATTTACCTATTTGTATTTGCGTTTAGCTGTTGAAAAAAAATTAACAGAAAAATATTCCATAAACACAAGAAACAATGATATGCTCTCAAAAATAATACTTTCGTCATTTAAAACAAACTCCAAAAAAGATATTAATAATCGTGTTTTTTTTCTTTCCAGAAAGACGTTACTTAATGAATTCAATCATTTCGAAATGGATATGAATATTTTCCAACCTGCAGTTGATATTCAAAATCAAGTTCTTGCAAAAGAAACAGAAGACATACTAAATAAACTAGAATCTTTATAAACTAGCACCTAACACATATAAGACCTCCTGCCGTCAAGACATAAAGTGAGCCCTGCTTCGATTTAGTTCTATTCCTGAGTCTCATGTTGACAGATCATGCCGGAGATAGTATATAATCTGTTTGGGAATTCTCAGATTGGAAGTGCAGAACAATGGTCTGCACCAAAAACATATCGACGTTCACGTTCGCTAACGTGTCGTAGAATCAATTCTATACCCGGTTTCCACCTGATGCAATTGGCAAGAGGTCAGCAAAGCTGCCTCAGTTAGGTGTGCAGGTCAGATCGGGACAGATAGACCACGGAATACTTCCTGCATGATCTGCCTGTGATTGTAAAAGGAAGCCCGTATACCAGTCGAATTAACCGCGAAAGAATCAGCGACCAATTGAGCAGGAAGCAAGAAACATTCAGCGCTGCAGATTAATCTGCTTCGCTGAATGCCCATTAATGGTGAGCGTTTCCGGTTTTATTGTGCTCTCCCTTCATCCGTTTTCCGGCTGATTTATGAGCACATTTGACAAATCGAGCGTTGGAAATGAAGTTCCCTACTCCTGGGAATCGCGATGTATCCTGTATTTCGTACAGGATCACCAGTGCAGCAAAATGGTCTGCACAACACACATTTAAAATTATATTTAGAACAATTATGCTTAGAAAAAACCTGCTAAAAATATTTTTACTTTACTTAATTTTTACTTTCTTTAGCACCTGTGACAAATCCATTGAACTTGGAGTTAGTCCTCAAAGGTTGACCGAAGTCCCTATTCGATATTTATGGGAAGCCATAGAAGAAAACCGCTTTGTAGAGGCAAAGAGTGAAGAAGAAATACAAGCATATATTCAGAATCTGATTGCCGGGTCAGAGAATAAGGCTTTTCCTGATGGCTATGTACAGCCACCAACACAAGACAACTATGACAGAGGAAGACTGTTAACAAAAGAAGAGCTTCTTGAAGACATTGAGTATTTTTTTAATCTGATGGAATACGGCTACGCTGGCTATGTTTTCTATGATGCACAGCAGTGGCAAGACAGCAAAGTGCAAATTACCAATGATGCCTTACAGACTTTAAAAACAGAGCCTACTTTTGCTGCTGGCCGCTTAGAAAATATTTTTCAACAATATTTAACATTCATAAACGATGCGCATTTTACCATTGGCAATAAACGTTTGAATACGCAATATCTTGCGCATATGAATAATGATTTGGCTGTATATCATGAGAATAATGAATTTGTTTTTTATGAAGCTGAAAAGAAATTTACCATAAAGAGCATTGAAGGTGCAGAGCCAAAAGAATATTTACGTTTATCGTTAGATGATGAAGGTAGGCTGGTTTACAAACTTTTTGTGCTCAGACAACCTGGAGGAGATGTAACTGTTCGAATGATCTATGTCAATGTAGATAACTTACACAATGAACAGGAAAAGCTTGTACGCTTAAGGTCTTTTGAATTCGATCAGTATGAAAGTATAGCCTATAAGCAGGAAGAGATTAATGGAATTCCTGTTATTACAAGTCGCCGTTTTTGGGAGCAGCAGCCAGGCGAACTAGAGGCATTTGTTGAAAGTTATAGTAGCCTTCGAGATAAAGATGTTGCGATCCTGGATATACGAGGGAATCCTGGGGGGGCGAGTATATTTGCTAGTGAATGGATGAGTAAATATTTAGGAGAACATAGTAATTGGTCTGTTGTGAGTATAGATCGTAGAACAGATATTACTATGCAACTATCCAGAGTATTTTATGTCAATACTGATGTAGAAACCCAACAGATTGAAGCCTTTGTTAATAGATTTTCTGCATCACCGGAGGGTTGGGGACGATTAAACATTTTTTTCCCAAAAAAGTTTGAAAACCATCGCTATCTTGTGGTTTTAATGGATAATGGAGTGGCCTCATCAGGAGAGGCTTTCATCGATAAGTTGAAGCAAATTGATAATGTTATATTAATCGGTTCCAATTCTAGAGGCGTTGTTAGTGTTGGGAACAATTTTCAGTTTAGCTTATTAAATTCGATTATTCCTTTTAGCTTTGGTACTAGCTTAATTTTCCCTTTAGACTTACAAAATATCGAAGGCAAAGGGTTTGTGCCTGACATCTGGGTTGAACCAGGGAAAGAGCTGGAACTGGCGTTAAAGTTTATAGAGAACTACTTGCTCTTACAAAACTTAAGAGGCCTGGACAGTTTGAGACAGTAGGAAAAAGGCAACGACGACGATGTAGCTTCTGATGTTGATGATGGTAGTACTGCTGGGCAATATTAGGGCTTCATCGTTTCGTCTATTTACTCTGAGACAAATCCTGAGATTTTTTTAGTATAATCTCAGACTAACACAGACAACTCCAGACAAAGCTCTTGATTTTTATTGATTCTAATTTATTGTAGAATATAAACTTAGACAAATACAGCTAAATCAGTACAAAGATAATTTTCTGATTTGGGCAGAGTACAAGTCTGGGGGACTTGGGGTCGGCGGTTCGAATCCGCCCAGCCCGACTTATTACAAAGCCGATCGGATTTATCCGGTCGGCTTTTGTTATATAGAGACGGGCTGGGGGACCCAGCGGTTTCTGTGAAACCGCGAGTGCGACAGGGATTACGCAGTAATCCCGAGAGCCCAGCCCGACAAAGGAAGAGACTTAGATTTTTTGGGAAGCGGATTGCCATGTTCAATATACGATCCAATGATCTTTCGAGCTAAATCCTGTGTAATTTCGACAGTATCGGAAATAGTTCTGCCTTGGGCAACAAGTCCAGGCACGTCAGGAGATTCTGCCATAAACTGTCCATTTTCAACCTGATTAATTGTCAGGTGCATAACATACTGGTTTTCTATATCCAAATTGCACTACTTGTTTGATGGAAGTAAAGAAGGCATTGACAAAGTACAATCCGGTATAACTGGATGCAGCCGTGATTACGAATGGATTATTGAAAAAAAGAAAACCCGAATCCTGCACCGTCGCTAAGGACGGGAGAAGGAAGGCCGAGGTTCACTTTTGTAATAGTAGCATCTGAAAATAAAAAAACCAGAACAATCTCTGGGCGCCTACAGGACACAATGCCCATGGGGATGATAGGGTTCGCCTAATCCGCTTCCCAATCCGATGTCAACAATGGCAGGCATAGAGATATTAAACGGTTGCCAGCGACTCGCACATTCAGGACCTACTATAACCATGACTAAATAACAATAAGCAGTGCGACTCATGGACAATTTTTACATCCCCAGGCGCATTGTGTATTCAATTGGATTAAGGCATATTCAGGTGACGACTAAAAGTCGAAGAACTGGGTGTGACTTTATATCGGCATGTGTGGCGCAGTGATGAGTTACAGCGCAAGCCTTTAATCAGAGTTGTCGTTGTTTCAATCAGGAAAAATTAATTGTCCAGAACACCCGAATTATTTCGATGTCATCGTAAGGGCTGCGAACCACGATAGCTGGAAGCAACAGCTGGGCAATGCTCTTCGACAATTCGCAACACATGCAGGATGGTTTGTGGTCAGATACTCTTCAAATGAATCCTGAAGATCAAAAGAGATATCAAAAAGAATCTGAGCACCGCCAATAATTTCTATAATGCTTTTCGTCATATACGTTCCTCTCTGGCGTTTTATTTGTGGTTAATTAAAACTGCCAGAATACGGGGTTTCTATCTACTTTTTTTACAGTCATGATTCAAGTGACGTTGTTTAGCTCAAAAAAATACGTTAGCCCGAAATTTTTTTTAAGGGAATATAATATTATTAGGAATAATTTGTGTAATTTAAAAATTATTTAAGGCTGCGTATTATATATAATGCTTAAGGAGATATTTTATGAAAAAAATATTTATTTCAGGAAGCTTATTAATTATTCTTGGTTTAGCATTCCTTTTTATGGGCTGTGATCTGCTTAACTCAGATTATCCATCTGAATCTTCTCAGCCAACTGAGCCAACTGTTGAAGTTGATCCATTGATCGGGACATGGGAGATGACAGGTTACTGTTCTTTCTTAAATGCAATGGATGTAGAAACCTGGACGTTTGAAGGAGATGAAACTTTTTCATGGAGGTATAGAACTATTGGACGTGATGGGGGTGATTTGGATCAGGAAAGTAGTGGCACTTATTCGAATGAAGGTTCCATTTTAAACCTAGAATGGGGTGGCGTTCAAAGATATAATTACTCCATAAGTAATAATTTTTTAACTCTAAGCGATGCAGACATAGATGATCCGACTATACGGATATTTGATAGAAAATAATCCTTAACGGGAATTGCAGAATCTATCTGCAATTCCCGCCTTCCATTATTTACGCCATCTGCTTCCGAAAGCACGATTAGTAGTTGAGAGATAAAATGGGGTTTTGATCATTGTCTGACTCCGGCACCCTGCATATCCGAAGGGTGCATGCTCTGTGATTTGCGCTTTTGGTGCAGGTCTACTTCCTGCACCATTACCCAGACCTTTTGACCTGTTTTTTTATAAACTTACCGGGTCTCGACAAAGCAGTCTGCAAGTCTGTTTATGTGTACCAGGCCATCCTGATACACCCCCCAATATCCACAAAGGAACCAATCTGCTTCGCTCATCCTGGTGCCCAAGCAGTGTGCATAGTGTACGGCCAAGGCCTGATGGATTCCCGTGAATGCATCTGTAAAAAGGGATACCTGTTCTCCCGTTTTTAGCCTTGACAGCTCGAATAGCTTCTCCTACAGTTTAACATGAGTAAATTGATCGTTTATAACTGTGACGCTATGTATGGCTTGCCACTCGGGCTGAGCGGGCGAGGTGGGATACCCAACGGGAGTACAGGATGGGATGCAGAAAGCAGTGGTGGGGTGTGTTGGCAGTGATAGCCGCGGTAGCAGTGCTTATTACGATGAGCGGGTGCCGCAATGAGCTACTTGACGCTGAGGAGAACGAAAGCGAACTGGATACCTATACGGTGACATTCGAGAAGCAAGGTGGGATAGGCGGGTCGGTCAGTGTAACCGCGATCATAGGGCAGCCGATGCCGACCGGACTCGCTCCTACGAAAGCTGGGGCGGTGTTCGACGGGTACTACACTCGGCTTTACACGGCGCCAGGGGGAACTGGCACGCAGTATTACACGGCAGAGATGGAGAGCGCTCGAAACTGGGACATATCGACGGACGTGGAACTCGTTGCGCATTGGGCTTACCAGATCGGTGATACCGGACAGGCCGGAGGAATCGTGTTTTACGACAAGGGAGAGTACACCCAGGGGTGGCGGTATCTTGAGGCGTGGACGACCAATGAGGACGGCATGCATGCTTGGAAGCTCAGCAGCACCTACACATCAGGTACGGTTACAGATGTGGGTAGCGGATACGACAACACGTATACCGCGATGAGTGGGGCCGAGCATCCTGCAGCGGAGGTCGTGAGAAACGCTACGCACGGAGGATACGAGGATTGGTTCTTACCGTCTCTGGATGAGCTTGATCTCATGTATGAAAACCTGCATAAAGAGGATATTGGCGATTTTGTGCCAGGTGACTATTGGAGTTCCTCTGAGTACGATGAGAACCAGGCGTGGTTTCAGATCTTTGCCAATGGTAATCAGCATGACTACAGCAAGACCTACGGAGGCAGCGTGCGTGCAGCCCGGGCTTTTTAGCTAATGAGCAATTTAGCTATTTCTTCGGAAAAAGGGAAGGCGGGGTTCACAATATAAGATGATAGCAATTGTGCGCGTTTGCCAGTGACTCGTACATTCACAAGTCTACCAGTAGGCGCAATCCTTCTTATTGATACTATATTAACCGTTATAAATAATATGTAAAACTACATCTGCGCCATTTCGCAGAGATCTCCTATGTTTAACAGGTACTATAGATAACTGTATAATTAATCCCTCCATGTCATCTCAATATAACTTGATTTGATTCATAGGAACAGAGCACAAAAATTCAGTAGAATGACCGATGCGTTTTTAACTTTATGACCTATATACCCCACACCGCAACGAACCTATCATAAGAAAGATTTACTCCCGACCCAAAGGCTATTTACGCTTTTTGATCAGGAGTCAGTAACCTAGTTTTCTTTGGAGGAATACATGCAAGGTAATCGATTTATTAGATTGGTTGTTCTACTTGGGCTCTTTGTTCTCTTGATTATTGGCTGTTCTACTACAGATAGTCAGCCATCTCCTTCGGCTGGAGGAACATCAGAAACACCAGAAACATCAAGACTATCAGGTGCACCAGATACCCTGGATCAAGAACCATTATATCTCATTTGGCAAGATCACTTTCTTATTGGTAACATTTATACCCCCTGGTTCCGCAATGACTTACGGGGCGATATATTGGCCAATCATTTTAACGTTATTACCGCCGAAAACATTATGAAGCCCGATCATATGCAGAGGGTACAAGGAGTATTTACCTTTAATGACTCGAATAACATGATGGATTTTGCGTTAGCAAACAACCAGGAAGTTGTCGGTCACACTCTGGTTTGGCATTCTCAGTCCTTCCCCTGGTTCGAAGACTTAAATCCAGACCGGGAACAAGCTATTGCTATTATGCAGGAACATATTCGAACTGTTATGGGTCATTTTATTGAAAGAAACCCAGGGCTTATTACCGGTTGGGATGTGCTCAACGAGGCAATTCAACCTAGACAGGGCTATGATCCAGAGGATTGGCGCTTGCATCTTCGAGATACCAAATGGCTGCGGTCTATCGGCGATGACTATATTGCTATTGCCTTTAACACAGCTCACGAAATGGATCCCGACGCAATCCTGTATTACAACGACTATAATGACAATGACTATTTCAAAGCCACCATTATTAAAGCCATGGTACAGGAATTACGGGATCAGGGTGTTCCCATCCATCGTATCGGAATGCAAGGCCATTATAACTTGCAGACCCCCATTAACTCTATTCGTACAAGCGTTGAGCGCTTCAGGCAAATTACAGGCCACCCTGATTTACCACCAATCGGTCTTAGTTTTACTGAAATCGATGTAATGGTGCCCGGTTATGAGTCGGCTGCTCGTTTACCCAGCGATCTCGAGATTAGCCAGGCTCAGTTCTATGCTCAGTTAATGCAGATACTTCGCGAACATAGCGATGTGATTCATCGGGTAACCTTCTGGGGTATGTCTGATCGGGATTCCTGGAGATCTGATCGTCATCCTAATCTCCTTGATAATCAGTATGGTCCAAAGCAAGCTTTCTTTGCAGTATCTGATCCCGATGGATTCCTTGCAGCTCATCCGGTTCCAGATATTCCAGAAGCACAGACAGCCATTGCAGCCCCGGGGCAGCCCGTTGTAGGAACCTTTGACATTGATGCCTACAGCAATGCTCAAGCGATTCCTGTGGCCAATCAAATGACTGCCCATAACGGAGCTACTGGTGTGGCTCGAGTTGTATGGAACGACGATGCCATTTATATTCTGGTTCAGATTAATGATTCAACACCTAGTGTTGATGCCACAGCTGCCCATGAACAGGATTCTTTCGAGGTCTTTGTATCAAACACCGATTCGAGAACTACCACTTATCGATCAGGTGACTTCCAGCTTCGGTTTAACCGGGAGGGTGTTCATACCTATGGTTCTACAGGAACTATCGAAGGTATGACCTTTGAGGTCGACAACAGTCCACAGGAATACCAGGTCGAAGTACGTATCCCTTTGGAGGGCCAGTTATATTCGGGCCGAAGAATCGGTTTTGACTTACAGGTGAACGATGCCTGGGTTTCTAATGGATCACCAAATCGACAAGCCTTTACCAAATGGAATGACCATACCGATAACGGTTGGCAGGCAACCGAATTCTGGGGTTGGTTGGTACTGGAATAAGAAAGGTCAAACGTTCAACCAAGCTGACCAGATTCATGAGCCCAAGTACTTACTTGGGCTCTTTTTATGTGCCTGGTAGGGTCCTGCTTCGCATTGACTGTGCCGTGAATTTGAATTAATATAGACCGATCGGTCTATAAAGATCGAAAACATAGGGGGATAATTGTGGATACTATTAGATGGAAACTTCCGCCAAAACGCCGAGGAGTGGCAGGGAAGCTGGATTCATTTATTGGGCCAGGGGCGACCAAGGCTGAACTGCGGATTCAGTTTGGGGGAGCAATAATTGCTGCAGCTGGAGCTGGTTTCTATGCTGCAGTAATGCGACCTGACTGGGGTCCACTATATCTTATTGTTGTAGGACTATTGGCCCTTGATCTAATGGGTGGCGTTATAACAAATGCAACATCTGCAGCAAAAAGGTGGTATCATCGAGCTGAGTTAGGGCTTAGAGCACATCTCACGTTTGCAGCGGTACATCTCTTGCATATTGTCCTTGTTGCCTGGTTGTTCATGAATGGCTCTTTTGTATTTTTCTTTCAGGCAAGCGGATTACTGGTTATTTCTATACTTCTTGTTCAGTTTTCTCCGCTATACATGCAACGCCCAATTGCATTTTCCTGCTACTCGGTTGCGCTATTATTTTTCATTTACGGTCCGTCAGCAGTTGTGGGCTTGGAGTGGTTTGTACCCTTCTTCTATCTCAAAGTGGTGATGTCACATGCTGTACGTGAAGAGCCGTACCGTCCGAATTGGGAAGATTTAGCGATATGAGTGATTTTAACAATACTGATACAGATTTTTCTGCTACCAATTCGAAAGTATTAGTAGCTGGTGCTACGGGGTATCTTGGACATGCGGTTGTTCAATCTCTCAAGCAGCATGGATACTGGGTTCGTGCCATAGTCAGGACATCACGTCAAGCAGAAGAAATGAATGAGCGTGTAGACGAGGTACGTATTGCTAAAGTCACAGAGCCTCAAGAGTTACTCGGTATTGCAGATGATATCGATATAATTTTTTCAAGTATTGGTATTACTCGGCAGAAGGATGGCTTGACATATTGGGATGTTGATTATGGAGCAAATAAGAATCTTCTCACAGAAGCCTTGCGTTCTGGAGTAAAAAAGTTCATTTATACCTCCGTATTTAATGCAGATGCCGTTCTGTCTTCAAAAATGGTGTACGCGAAAGAACTTTTCGTTAAAGAATTACAGGTAGCCCCTATTGAGAGTTGTGTCCTACGACCTACGGGTTTTTTCTCCGACATGGAGAATTACATGTTGGAAACTGCACTTGATAACCGATCAATTATGTTGATTGCAAGAGGTAGACATAAGTTGAACCCAATATCAAGTAATGATTTAGCAGAGGTTGTGACGAAATGTATACAGTCATCCCTAAAAGAGGTTAGTGTCGGCGGTCCTGAAGTATATTCCATGTTTGATCTGGCGAAGATTACGTATCGCATTGTAGGCAAAAAAGCTAAGCTCCTATATGTACCTGCATGGGCTGCCAGAATAATACGCAAGCTATTAGTGGTCTTCACACCGTTATCTGTCCATGGACCAATAGAATTCAGTTTGCTTGCGGGTTTACATGATTGGGTAGCACCATCCACAGGTACTGAAAATATTGTCGAACATTTTGAAAAAATCGCAGCTGACAGGATTGAGAACAATGCCCAAAGTGGTTGACCATGACGCCTGGCGGCAAGAGCTTGTTCAGAGGGCAATTCCGGTATTTCGAAAACATGGATATAGTGGTGTTGGAATGCGCATGCTGGCGCAAGAGATGGGTGTTTCTAAAACCTCCCTGTATCACTACTACCCCAATAAAAGGTCTTTATTTCTTGACTGCTCTCGTCATGTAGCGAATATTCATATAAGAGAAGATGTTTCGCCTATTATGGCGATCATAGAGTTGGTGTCAGAATTAGAACTAATTTTTTTAGGCGAGATTCGACTACTTGTGGATTATCTTGGGCAGCTTGAAATATCAGCAGTGGAGGATGAAGCTTTAGCTTTGGTTAACGACCAATACGACGAAGCATTCTCAAGAGTAGTAGGGAAGGATAAGGCTCAACAAGTATTAATTCTGGTATACGGCTACTTGCTGAAGCGAATGATTGACATTCGATCCACAGACATATCAGAATTGCGCTCTTTGCTGGAATTAGTTCTGAAATAATCCCCTTTGGAGAGGAAGAATGCTTACGCCTGGTTATTTATACTCCGAGGCTTGTAACTGAAGCAATAATAGTAGATAAAATTAGTCACTATTATGAGGGTATCAAGCAACTGGGAGTATTTTTGTGGCGAATTTTATTAGGGTACCTCTGTACGCACAAATGATTACAGCCTACGTCTCCTTGGCCATCGGTTTGCTTGCTGTATACCAGGCAGTTTTGTTAATCCGGAGATATTGCTTGGCACGCAGAGGTTCATTGCCAAAACATTTTAGGGTGTTATATTTCGTCGCGCTTTTTTTTTCTGCCATATCCTTATTTTACGGATT
>NZ_BAAHXT010000026.1:0-11567 GCF_054657935.1 Spirochaeta dissipatitropha
ATTGTAAAAGAAATCAGGAGCAAAGCATTAAAAGCCTATCGTGAGTGGCTCACTTTCGATCGGATGGGTGGCTCAAAAAAAACGGACTGTTGGCTCAATTCACTGCGGAATACCCAAAGAAAATGAAATCACATTAAAACCTCTGAAAAAAGAAGATATAAGTATTTTCATTAAATGGTTAGATAAAGATTATATTTATAAGTGGTTTTGTCCAGAAGGAGAAGAACAGAGACAGGCTTGGTTAGATGAGGTAAATAATATAAATGAAAAATATAATAATTTAAAACATTTTATTGTTAATCATAATAATAACAAAATAGGGTATTGTCTTTATATGAATATGTATTTTGAGCCAGAATATACACAAGAAAATTATGGGATAATTGTTGATAAAAATTCTTCTTATGAAATTGGTTTTTTACTTGGTGAAGAAGAATATCTAAAATAAGGGATTGGAAAAATAATAATAAAAAAATTGGAAGAAAAAATAATTGAAATAGGTGGAAAGGAAATATTTTCTGATCCAAGTGAAGAAAATATTGCGTCAATAAAAACATTGTTGAGTAATGGATTTATAAAAATAAAAGATGGGGATTATAGGAAAAAATATTATAGCAAACCAAACGGCACATAACAGCGGCTATACGCCATTTCCACACAATGTCCAGTACAAGCCTGCGGCTTTCCCTGGCCACTGCGGATACCCGCCGCCTCGTTATGTGAAAATTACTCTGGACATGTTAGGGTTAAAGGTGTACATTTATACGTACGTTATTACGTACGGAGGTGTTATGTGAGTAGTATAAATGTTACAAACGCAAGAAAAGATTTATATAATCTAGTCCAAAAAGTGAATATAACTCATGAGCCTGTACAAATAACCGGTACAGATTCAAATGCAATTCTAGTAGGAGAAGAAGACTGGAGGAGTATTCAGGAAACATTGTTTTTAGCAGCAATTCCAGGAATGAGGGAATCAATAATTGAAGGAATGAATACACCGATCGAAGAATTATCTGATGAACCGGGTTGGTGATGTATAAATTATTATTTACGAGACAAGCACAGAAAGATGCAAAAAAGTTGTCTTCATCTAATTTAAAAATGAAAGCAGAAGGAATATTGAACATATTGAAATCAGAGCCATTTTGTGACTATCCACCATATGAAAAATTGATCGGAGATCTCACAGGCTCTTTTTCCCGAAGAATCAATATTCAACATCGAATAGTCTATCAAGTAATAGAAGAAGAAAAGATCGTTAAGATCATCCGAATGTGGACTCACTATGAATAGCCAGAGTAATCATCACATAACAGCGGGTATGGGTTGCGTCGCTTCACTCCTTGGCCTACGGGCACATTCGGCATTCGCCGAACGTCACATACCCGCGGAACGTTATGGGCAATAGTTTGGCACTTGAATATACACTTGGAGAAAGCAAAATATGATTGAACTGTTACCGTTTTCGATTGATCATTTTGCTATTTTAAGAAAAGAGATTTTGGATGAAAGATTCCTGATGCAATGGGCAGGTCCTAAATACAGCTATCCTCTATCATGGTTTCAAATGAGAAAACAAATGGTTGCAGCAGATGAAAGTGGTAAAAAGAATTATCTTTTCTCGGTTAAAATTCAGAATTCGAAAGATATAATTGGTCATGTACAGCTTTCAATAATTGACCGTATAGCCAATATAGGAAATATAGGAAGTGTTTTGGTTTTTCACGGCTATCGCAAAAAGGGGATCGGAAAAATAATTATGATCAAAATCATGGATTTCGGGTTTAATAATTTATACTTGGACGAATTAAGGTTGGGAGTTTTTGATTTCAATTTTTCGGCAATTAGCTGCTATCAAAAAATGGGTTTCAGAGAATATGAAGTTGAAGAGAATGCCAGAAAAGTAGGAAATGAAAAATGGAATCTAATACGAATGCAAAAAAGAAAAGAAGGGTCTATAAGCCATTAAAGTATTGAACAAATATTATAACCGTTGTGCCAAACTACAGCCCATAACAGCGAGTATCCGACTACGCTTCGCTCCGCCCTAATTGGCTTCCGTTGGTCGCCAACTTCGGGTAGCTATCCATGACTCAATCAAAATAAAGAGGACAAGTGAAATCGGGAAATTTCGAAAAGCTTTTCGGGGGCAATATGAATACCCCACTAAAAAAAGATAATTTGGTATACAAGAATGCAAACATCGCTACTGAAACAATACATCGGCTGTTATGCCATGTCAGAAAAAAGGGAATTTCCTGGATTCCTGAATCATTTGGCATACAGGATGGTAAGCATGTATTATCCTTTATTGAAGGGGATGTGATAGAGGATACTCCAGACTGGCTATGGGATGAAGAGTTACTGAGAAATATCGCTTTAAAACTAAGGCAATGGCATGATGCTACAGAAGATTTTATGTTAGATAATTCGGTATGGTTACTGGAAAATGATGAACCAAATGAAGTTATTTGCCATTCGGATTTTGCCCCATATAATATTGTTTTCAAAAATAAAAGTTTCCAGGGTTTGATAGATTTTGATGTTTGTTCACCTGGCTCAAGATTGTGGGATATTTCATATGCTGTTTACAGATTCATTCCACTATTACCGAATGAATGCTCTAACCCATTATTTGAAACATCACCTATCTCAAAAGAAACAATTATTGATCGACTGAATGTTTTTTTGACTGCATACAGCCAAAATAAATCCAGATATTTCTATGAAATTCCTGATGTAATTATCAAGGTCAAAAAACGTTTGAAATCACTTTCCCATTGGTCCCGGGAATATGGCTTAGAAAACAACAAAAAAGAATTAATTCAACATGCTGATATGTACATGGCTCATGCGAATTGGATAGAAAGTGTATTGGATTAGAATTACAGGAAGAGAATATGATTAAAGCAAAAGAAAAAGTGATCTATTTCATTACAGGTGCATCAGGAGTCGGTAAGACAACATTAGTTGCTAACCTGAAGAATCAGTATTCAGAAAAAGCATGGGATTTTTTTCATTTTGACTCAATCGGTGTTCCTTCCCTGGAGGAAATGGAAGAGAAATATGGTTCTGGCTCGGAATGGCAAAAAGCTATGACATTTTAAATGTTCCAATTCTCGATACAAGTAATCTGTCAGAAATCGATGCAGTAAGAGCATTTGAGATGTATATGAACTTGTAACCACTTGTTGGTTGCGTTTTAATCATTAAGAAGGGGGAGAGAATCAAAATGAAAATTGCAATTTTTGGTGCCACCGGGAAAACGGGACAGACACTGGTTAAACAAGCTATAGATCATGGTCATGAAGTAACAGTGATGGTTCGTGATCCTGCACGTCTCCCGAAACTTTCAACACAGATACATGTGCTTACCGGAGATTTTAATTCTGATTATGTTATTAAAACATGTGTAGAAGGACAGGATGCCGTTATCTGTGCACTTGGCACGAAAGATCTTTATAAGAATACCGGACTTAGAACCATTGGTACACGAGCTATTATCAATGCGATGAAGGTTAAGGGAGCAAAACGGTTGATTGTAATATCAGCGATGGGAGTGGGAGAGAGCTGGAAAAATCTTACATTACTAAACAAGGCTCTTTTTGCACTACTCATGCCAGCAACCCGTAAGGATCATGAAGCCCAGGAATTTGAAGTTAAATCCAGTTCATTAGACTGGACTATCATCAGAGCAAGTGGCTTGGTAAATAGCCCGGATATCAGTAGTTATCAGACAGGAATAGATATACGAGGAAAAACCTCGCAGATATCTCGTGCCAATGTAGCAGATTTTATACTGAAGGTTGTTGAATCTAATATTCATATTTATGAGGCTGTTACAATTACCAATTGAGTCACAACATGACCCAGATAATGAAAAATCAGGTAAAGTTGTGATAAAATACATTGGGGGGTGATATGAATACTGAATCCGACAAGACTATTGAACAAAAAGTAATAGAGATAAGATCATTTTTTGAAGATAACGCAGATCCTGCAATCGTTGCAAAGTATTCCCGATATTTTAAAGAGGGTTATATTGGCTATGGTATCAATCAAAAAGTATTTGAAAGCCAAAGAGATATATGGTTTAAAGAATGGAATACATTTACAATTGATGATTATCTTGATTTAGGTGACCAGCTAATTACATCCGGAAACCTGGAAGATATTTCTATTGCTATTGCATTTATCTCCCTTAGAAGGGACCAGTTCTCAATTGCTGTTTTCAACCATATGGAAAAATGGTTAGAAAGTTTTACAAATTGGGCAAACACTGATGTTTTGTGTATGCTGGTTCTTTCCTTTTTTATAACTGATAAAATAATCGAACCTGATAATTTTCTTCAGTGGACTACTTCACAATCAAAATGGACTAGACGTGCAGTTCCGGTCACCTTTTTTGAAGCAGTCAAAAATGGTGAAGATCCTGTTCAGTATTTTTCTATTATTGAACCTATAATGCTCGATACGGAAGAGGATGTTCAGAAGGGATTAGGCACCTTTTTACGAGAGTCCTGGAAGAAATGTCCTGAATCTACAGAGGAGTTTCTGCTTGAATGGAAGGATTCATGCGGAAGGAAAATAATACAATATGCAACAGAGAAAATGGATAAGGAACACCGGAAATATTTCAGCAGAAAAAAATAACACCGTCAGATGGAAAAAGTATAACTCTCATTCGGATATCACAGTAAAGATCATTATTGTTCTATTGTCGTTCGTTTTTTTAAGTTGTAACACCAATAGAGTAACACCCTATGATTATGGAAAACCTGTATATATCAATCTTGATTTTGAAGATGGCACCCATTCTCCATGGGAAGGGCAATACAATGATAGTGCATATAACGGTCAGTACAATTTTGAAATTTCGACGAAGACTCCCCCTAATGGTGGAAACTTCTCGGGTCGGTTTTTTTTAGGATCTGGTGGTGATTATTGGTTATCCCCCAATAATGGCTTGGAATCAGCCAGGAGTGAAATACAATTAAAGTCTACTGCTCAAGAGGGTAATGAAATCTATTATTCATGGTTTTTCATGATTGATAGCAATTACATTGAAAGTGATGACTGGCAGATAATTGGCCAATTTCATGATCAACCAGATCCCGCAATCGGTGAGACATGGAATAATTATCCAGCCAATAATCCAGCACTATCATACAAATACAGAAATGGGCAATTGATAATTGCAGTTTACTCTTTTGAAAGCAAATCCGTCATGGATCTTGTAGGTATTCCCATTAATAAAGGCGAATGGTATCAGATAAAAAGTAGAATTTTCTGGTCGACTGAAGATGATGGATTTATGGAATTTTGGCTTGATGGCCAACAAATTGAGGCATCCGGATTAACAAGATACACTGCAAGAAATTGTTTTAACAAAGCCGGTAATTATTTAAAACTTGGAATTTATAGATCAAAAGATATCGACAGCGTTGGAATTGTATATTTTGACAATATTCTATCTGGACCAACGGCCCAGTCTGCGAAGCATTAGGTTTTAAATTATCTGAACTCAAAGGACTGCTTGGTAAAACTCACAGCTGTACTATTTTCCCATGGGATGAAGCAATTATTCTGTTAGAAGAACAGATAAAGAGTAATGAGAGAAAAATCTCTGAAATTCGAACCCGGAATTCAGAATTGGGATCCTTTATAAATGTTTTGCAAAAAAAATGCGAAGCTTAGCTTGACTCTGCCCTAAGGGGTAAGGCTCATATTATTACGTATCTTTCATATTGGAGTATGCTTCATGAACAACAAAAAGGTATTGATAATAAACGGCCACCCGGATAAAGAAAGTTTCAATTTCGGACTTATGGATGCTTATAAGCAAGGGGTATTGAAATCAGAAAATGAAATGGAATCGATAGTTGTAGGCGAATTAAATTTCAATCCTGATTTACAGTTTGCATATCGGAAGAGAACAGAGTTAGAGCCTGATTTACTCGTTGCCTGGAAAAAAATAGAATGGGCTGATCATATTGTATGGATTTATCCATTGTGGTGGGGTTTTATGCCGGCGATTCTCAAGGGATTTATCGACAGGTTGTTCTTACCAGGATTTGCGTTTCAATCAATAGAGAATTCTATTAGAATTAAAAAATTATTAACCCATAAAACTGCCCACATTATTAACACGATGGATTATCCTGTTTGGTATTACAAATGGCTTCTTCGGGAGCCAGGAACAAAACTGATGAAGTATTTGATACTGCAATTTGTTGGAATTAAAAATATCAGAACCACCTATATCGGACCTATCAAAGGTTCCAGTGAAGACTTCAGAGCTAAATGGATCGATAAATTACAAAAATTTGGAGATAATTTCTGAGATCAATGTTAGTCTAAGTCCAATAGTAGATTTTACAAAAGGCCAGAAATACATTTCTTTGATTGATTGTTATATGTGCTATGAGTGCTGGCAATACCATTTGTTTTTGGATCGGTATTCAGATGAATTAAAATTCTGCAATTGGTACAATTTATTATGAGGTTCATGGCATCACTACTTAAAAGGAATATCTGAGGGTAAAATGAAATTAATAGTTATTTTTGGTCCACCAGCTGTTGGAAAAATGGCGGTCGGTAAAGAATTGGAAAAACTCACAGACTTCAAGCTATTTCATAATCATATGCTCATTGAGCCTATATATAATTTTTTCACCTTTGCTGATAAACAACTGCTGGAGTTAACCAGTGAATTCCGAAAACGATTATTTGAAGAGTTTGGAAAAAGCAGCTTGCCGGCTATTATTTTCACCTATGTATGGGCACTTGATGATGAAGATGATCATGCTGAACTGCTCGAATATTTGCATTGCATGAAACTGGGAATTGAAGATGTTCTTTTTGTTGAACTTGAAGCTGATCAATCTGTACGTCTCGACAGAAATAAGTCTGAATTGAGATTGAAAGAAAAGCGTTCAAAGCAGAACATTGAGGAATCTGAAAATTTTCTTAAGTGGGCAGAAGAAAACTCCTCATTAAATACAAAGGACGATTTCTTTTATCCAGATCAACATATAAAAATCAATAATACGTCAATAAGCGCCAAAGACGCGGCAGAGATTATTAAACAGGAAATTGAGAAGAGAAAGATAGTAGTTTAAACGGAGGCTATTTATGGTGTTGGATTTTACAAAAGGGCAGTGGCTATTTGAACCCAAACAGTACGATGTTACATCCAGGTCAGTGTCAATTACAACAGAGCCAGGGACTGATTTCTGGCAGCGTTCATATTATGGCTTCAGGAATAATAATGCACCTGCACTACAGATAGAGAGTAAAGATAACTTCACGTTCATCGCGAAAGTCAGCTTTGAGTACCAAGGTCAGTTTGATCAGTGTGGTCTGATTATGTATTTGGATAGTGAAAACTGGTTTAAAGCATCCATCGAATATGAGAATCAAGGGTTCTCCCGATTGGGAAGTGTAGTGACAAATTTCGGTTATTCAGACTGGGCAACTACTGATATTCAACTTCCAGAATACATTTGGTACCGATTAAGCCGCAGGGGACCTGATTTTCTGATTGAGTCCTCATTGAACGGTAGTGAGTTCAAGCAAATAAGAATTTTCCATTTACATAAACTGGGTGAAACCACGGAAGAAATGGGGAAGAGCAATCCACCTTTGCCGGCAAGTAACACAGTTTCTTTCGGTGTCTATGCATGCAGTCCATCAGACTCATCATTTACAGCATTATTTTCAGATATGAAGCTTGAGTCATGTACATGGTTGGCTCATATCTAAAAATACAGAATACGGAATGCAAACTATGAAAATTATCACAGACAGATTACTGATTACCGAGTTTGATGAAAGCATGGCTGAGACAGTTCATGTTAATTCTCTGGATGATAATAATCGTCGATTTGTACCTGATGAGGTTTTTGAAACCATACAAGAGGCCAGAAATACAATTCTCTTTTTGATTGATTGCTATAAAGGTAGCAGTGGTCCGTTTGTGCATCCCGTATTATTACGGAGCGGTGA
The DNA here is from genome assembly GCF_054657935.1 of Spirochaeta dissipatitropha. NCBI lineage: Bacteria > Pseudomonadati > Spirochaetota > Spirochaetia > Spirochaetales > Spirochaetaceae > Spirochaeta > Spirochaeta dissipatitropha. The sequence goes on from NZ_BAAHXT010000026.1 coordinate 8,011, forward strand.
GAATATTGGTTATGTTCAGGCAGTACCCTTACATGGCGAATGGGAAGTCGGATACCATATAGCCAAAAAATATACACGAAAAGGCTATGCAACAGAAGCGTTAATGGCTTTTATACCCATAATCATGAATCAACTTGGAATTAACCGGATCTGGGGAATTTGCCATAGAGATAACATAGCTTCCAGGAAAGTACTGGAAAAGTGTTCTTTCAGTTTAGAGCTTGGTGGTATAGGTGATTCCAGAGGCCAAAACCACGAGGAATGTTCATATATTTTTCGATTGTATGATGGAGATGGAGCGCAAGTATGGAACTGATTCATTTCTACACAAACAAGCAGTACTTATTCCAGACTGTAACCTCATATACCGATGATCAACTGGATCAGGTGTGTGACAGTATTGTTGACAACAGTAGCTGGTTTTTTTGCAGGTTCCGAAAAAATGACAGGCATAACTACCTGAAGAGAAGACGATTTGTAGAATCGTGCTTAAAGACAGAATACGAGTGTCGGTACAATAAGCTCAATAGAGACACACCTGTATATTTTTATTTAATTCCGGGTATGAATGCTGACATTGCGCAACAACGGGCGGAGAGCAGGGTAAACGATCAGGAAACAAATACCCGCTATATTCTGATCGATTCTGCTTATCTTGCAGATAGTACACAGATTACTTTTACCCTTGGCGACAGTTTCGGTGCATACTGGCAGAAAGCAATCGATAATGGAATTTCATGTGTTGAAGAGTTAATGCAGAGTGATATTCTCGAAGATCATAACACAGTCTTTCCATACAGCATGCTTGGTACATTGAATCATAAATATGCCCATCTGGAATTATCATTTGAAATCCAGATTTGGGATAATGATGTAATCGAAAAAATCAGAAATGATGTTGCATTGGTGGTATAGTGATTAGTTATGAACATCTGCTTGTTTCCAAATCTTGCGTATCTATCTGAAACATCCAGAGCTATAGAAATTTACAAGGCATTAAAAACATTGGGCGAACCACCTATTGTGGCAACACATGGTGGAACCTATGAAAAAATCTTGCAGGAAGAAATGATTCCATATCATATTGTCAAACCCGTAATGACGGAACAGCGGTGCAGAGATTATGTCCTGGCAAATATAGGAAAGAAGCCTCATTTTTACACATCAGAAGAACTTCGAGACCATGTAGAAAATGAAATTGTCTTTTTCAGAAAACATGAAGTCAGCCTGGTTCATATAGGGTTTACACTTTCTGTAAAAATTGCAGCCAGAGTTCTGAAAATACCGCTATCAACTGCTCATGGCTCATTTATTCCACCGGTTTTTGATAAAAAGATTGCTCCTTACAGAAAAGATTTTAATCGTGGATTTATTCGATTATTTCCGGAAGAATTGAAAAAAAGGTGTGCCAACTGGATCTATTCCCATGCCAAAATCTATACCAAACCGTTCAATATTGTGGCAAAAGAATTTAAGATCGCTCCTGTGCAATCTATTGCTGATTTATTTCTGGGAGATTACGCTCTAGTAACCGATACACCAGAAATTATAGGTATTTCCAAGAAAGAAATTGAGAATTGGGAAAACACAAGAGATTCCAGATACAGCAGTCCCATACGACTTATTCATGTAGGTGCAATCTATGCCAAGCTGTTCGGAGCATTATCACAGGATGTTTCTGATTTCCTTCAGACAGAAAAGCCGAAAATATTTGTTGCCCTTACTTCCAGTGTTGAGAATTGTTTATCTCATGTTTACGACACTTTGAAGAGTATGGATTGCCATGCAATTTTTTGCACTACGATTCATCCAGACAATTTTGAAGCATCAGAAAATATTCTCCTGAAGGATCATATACCCTCACACAAAGTGATGCCATTGTGTGACCTTGTAATTATTCATGGTGGACAGGGCAGCATACAGACAGCCATAGCTTCTGGCACTCCAATTATTGGCTTCCCGTTGCAGCCAGAGCAGAATCTGAATTTGCAGCTAATAGAAGATCAGAAAGCTGGTTTTAATCTTCCCTTTTGCAAGTTGAAGAAGGAAAAACTATCTCCATATATTCACAGAATACTGAATGATAGTAGTTATGCTTCCAGAATGAAGCAGCTTAAAGACTGGCAGGAAAAATACAATGGACCAGAGAATGCTGCCAGAGCTTTGATCAATGCAATTAAATGAGAAAGCAATGACTGAACGATCAGAATTTATAACTGCAGCCGTATGTGAGTCGTCTTCGGTGTCGAATTGAATGTGTATAAATGTATTTCCACCCGTAAAAGTCTCGGTACACAGTCCCCAAAATCAGAGTCCATTCTCTATCATCATCTTGATCTTTTGAGCCTTTTCAAAATGATTCAATTCATGTTTCTGTATCCACCAGATAGCAGCTTCCATAAGTAACTCTGGATTATCATTTTTATTGGCAAAAAATGCATAAAAAGAAACCCCAACCAAATCGCCTTTAGAAGCTATCTTTTTTTCACAGACTTCGATTATCTTCTTCCTTAGTTCAATTCTCATATAGTGTACAAAATCCTTCAACATGCCATGTTAACATACAAAATATTCACTCACCAGCTCTTTACATTAGATTGCAAAGTTCAGATGAGACAATTATAGTTAGTGTTGCAAATAGTGGAAAGTGAGAGTAAACATGGAACTTAATGTAATTATCAGACGTCAATATTTTATTTGTCTCGACAGTATGAAGAATCTGATTGACCACAGTCCGAATGAAATCTGGAACATGAAAAAGGGAGGTTTTGTGTTCTGGCAGCAGATTCTTCATGCAATTACCGGTTCATTATTTTGGCTTAGAACAGGAGAGCAGGAATTCGCCGAGCCATTTTCCGAGCTGAAAGTCTACCCGGAACTGGAGAAGGATCCAGAAAATTATCTCTCTAAAACTCAATTGGAAAATCTCCTGCAGGAACTCCATGAATTAGCCGCAAAATTTTTCCGTAACATCGATTCAGCTGCATTGCTTGCTCCTTCCGAGATATATAGAAACATAACTAATCTGGATGTTATTCTGGGGCAGATCAGACATTTAATGTATCATATCGGTCATTGTGAAAGCATTCTGAGGGACACCGGAGTTCAGGCTCTACCATGGATAGATTATTTTGGAGAGCAGGATTCAATATAGAACTTATTCTTGAAGGGAATGCAGACATGTCAGAAAACCGTCTATTCCATGAAATGGAGAGTATAAGCAGTCGTCCTGGTCCTTTTGAAGTTTATACTGCCAGAGATTTATGGACCGATGAGCACATAGCTGAACAAATGCTCCAGTTTCATCTACATCCAGAAATCGATGCCGCATCTGTATACACCGGCCCAAAACGGACACCCATTCCGGAGGAAAGCGGACAGTGATTCCGCTGGAAAACGGACACCTGTTCCGGCTGAAAACGGACAGTTTTTCCGGGCTTCCGGAATGATCTGAAGAGAAGAATCCTCGATTAACCTGGCCACTCTTGTCAAAATGGCAACCATACCATTTGACGGAGTACAACATGCCAAGAGCGAGGATTCATGTGAAAAACATA
>NZ_BAAHXT010000027.1:0-9061 GCF_054657935.1 Spirochaeta dissipatitropha
AAGATCTGCCTCGATCATGTTCCGGACCAAAGGATCAGTGAAACGCTGTTCAATTCCGTTTCTGAATGACTGAGTCCGCAGGCTCCTGGTAAAACCGGGATGATTATATTGGCTGTTGGTATTCTGGATGTGAGCAAAAAGCTGTGATTGCTGCCGCACGAAATACTCCCGCCGCCTGAGTAGATCACGGGTTGCTCGCATCCGACGGGGGTACACATAGGCAATCGGAAACATGCCTCCTCTCATGAGAGAAGCAATTTTCCTGGAATCAATTCGATCATTTTTGGTTTTCCCACCATGAATAGCTTTCATGTATAGTGCATGACCGAGAATGAAGGGAACTGAATGATCCTCACAGTAATCAGCGATCCAGTACCAGGTGAACATACATTCCACGCCGACCACAATATCGGAACTGAATTGTGACAGCACTTTGCCAAGGTGCTCCGGATCCGCCGGCATATTCCGGTGAAACAGAATATCTGCATGCTGATTCATGACGCACACATACATTTCTCTTGCATGAAGATCGATTCCTGCATAGAATTCATGTTGGTCAGTAAAGAATCTCATTAGGGCCTCCTTGTCCGGAAGTTTTGTTCTACGGTAAGTATACCGTGCCTCCACATGGGAGGCCTTAATGAGTATCAGGTGCATTAACCTGACAGCCTACTGTCATGGTTTTTGCTCACTCCGGCTGCGCCGGGCAAAAACCAAGCCAGTTTAACGGCTTGCAGGTTATGCAAACGTTATGCACCCGCTTTGCGGGCAAAGGAAAAAACTATTAAGAATTGAACATTTGTGCATAAACTAATTCACGTAGCATATAAATCTGAGCATACGTGACCATTGATTTGTACGTGTATGTATGTTATATTGTTACGTGGAGGAAGGCATGAATAAAAAACTTACACTCAATGTCGATGAATCAATTATTGATTTTGCAAAAAAATATTCAAAGGTGAATAATCAATCAATATCAAAAATATTTGAAAAATATTTAATAAGATTAAAAGATGAAACGAAAGACACTGATTTTTCTGATGACGCAAGAGAATTATACGGAATAATAAATAAAGAGTCATTTCCAGATAAAAAAGTAATTAGAAAAAGTTTTTATGAAAAAAGTATTAATTGATTTAAATATAATTATCGATTTTTTAAATAAGCGGAACGATCATGAAGCCGCATTAGCTGTCTATGATAAATGTGTAAAAAAAGAAATAAAGGGATATGTAGCTTCTCATGAAATAACGACGTTATCTTATTTCTTGGAAAAAGAAAAATATGACAGAACAAAGAGAAATAAAATAATTTCAAAATTATTGGACAGTTTAAGTGTGTTGACAGCACATAAAGACATTTTAAAGAAAGCGTTATTCTCAGTCTTAAACGATTATGAAGATGCTGTGATTGATGAACTGGCATCAAATGAAGAAATAGATTATATCGTTACAAGAAATTTGAAAGATTTTAAAAAATCAAAAAACAAAATATATTCAGCCAGAGAAATATTGGATGTAATTTAATAAAAATTAATCTGCATAACAAACAGTTGGAGCAGATTTGTCTATGTCACGGTTCTTGCATACGCAAGAACACGCGCCATTTAACGCCAAACAGCTCAACTCAATGTTAGCCATACCCTTTGGGCTGTGGAGTAGAAAATACTTGAAAATAGTATCATATGATACTATCATGTAGATATGAAACCACCTTATACCATCACACAAAAAATTCTTGAACTCTATGGACTAATAAATGAATCTCTAGGCATTTGTAAAAGCTTATTGTTAGTAAAGCCTGAACCAAGATTGAGAAAACAAAACAGGATCAAGACAATTCAATCATCGCTTGCAATAGAAGGTAATACTCTTAATATTGCTCATATAACAGCTTTGCTTGAAAACAAAAAAGTCATTGGACCAGAAAAAGATATTAAAGAAGTTGAAAATGCAATTATAGCATATGATATGTTAAACAGTTTGAATCCACTTAATCAAAAAGATTTTCTAAAAACTCATTCCATTCTATTGAATGGATTAATTTCGGAACCTGGACATTATCGAAAAAGCCAAGCTGGAATTATGAAAGGACAGAATGTTTCACATATAGCTCCAGGTTATGATATGGTTCCTCATCTTATGAATAATCTTTTTGATTATCTAAAAAAAGATAATGATATGAACTTAATAAAAAGCTGTGTATTTCATTATGAAATGGAATTCATTCATCCATTTGAAGACGGTAACGGACGAATGGGTAGAATTTGGCAGACTCGATTATTAATGAATGTGAATCCAATATTTGAATATGTTCCCATCGAAAAATTGATAAAAGATAATCAAGAGAAATATTATCATGCACTTGGGATATCTGATAAAGCAGGTGAGTCTACAAGCTTCATAGAGTTCATGCTTGATATAATTAATAGCTCTTTACAAGAAACTATAAATGAATCAAGTTCTGTAAATAATGACTATAATAAAAGAAGTGAATATGCATTAAATATTTTGAATGATTGGTTTGATAGGAAAGAATATATTTTAGTTTGCAAAGGCATATCAACTGCTACTGCCAGTAGAGATTTAAAGCAACTATTAGAAGATAATAAAATTGAGTCAACTGGGACTGGTAGAATGACAAAATATCGAAAAAAAGAAAATGGCTAACACATATAAGGCCTCCCCCTCCTGCCGTCAAGACATAAAGTGAGTCCGGCCTCGATTTAGTTCGATTCCTGAGTCTTGTGCTGACAGATCATGCCGGAGATAGTACGCAATCTGATTGGAAGTGCAGAACAACGGTCTGCACCAAACGCATATCGACGTTCGCGTTCGCTAACGTGTCGTAGAATCAATTCTGTACCCGGTTCTGCCTGATGCAATTTGCAAGAGGTCAGCAAAGCTGCCTCAGTTAGGTGTGCAGGTCAGATCGGGACATCATGATTTTTGCTGTTCCGGCTTACGCCGGGCAAAAACCACGCCAGCTTAACGGCAAGCTGGTTATGAAATCGTTAACCCAAAAAAAGACGGGGGGAATTTAAGTATGAAAGAAATGGTTAATTTTGATAATGCAATATCACTCTATACCGAATCATTCGGCAACCCGACCCATGAACAAATTATTCTGATCATGGGGGCAATGTCGTCTGCGGTATGGTGGCCTGATGAGTATTGCTCTCAGTTAGCGGCAATGAATCGCTATGTGATCCGATACGATCACCGCGATACTGGGCAGTCGACTAGCTATGAGCCAGGTAAGGCGCCATATTCTGTCGAAGAGTTAGCGGATGATGTGGTTCGCGTCATCGATGGTTATGATCTGGAGGCTGCTCATTTAGATGGCATGTCTTTGGGGGGATTTCTTTCCCAGCTTGTAGCTCTCAAGTATCCGAAACGTGTGAAGAGCTTGACGCTGATCGCTTCAGAGCGGCTTTCAGATGCAGATCCTAATATGCCCGCTTTTGATCCTGCCATCATCGAGTATCACCAACGGGCGAAATCACTGGATTGGTCTGATAGAGATGCTGTCGTCTCGTATCAGGTCGGAGCGTGGCGAATTAACTCGGGTTCTGCACATATTTTTGACGCTGAGAAGATACAAAATATTGCTGAGTTAAATTTTGATCGTACTCCAAATATCCTGACAACATTCAACCACACTACTTTAGGTGGTGGCGAGAAATGGCTCGGGAGATTAAATGAGATAGCTGTACCAACTTTGATCATTCACGGCACGGAAGATCCTGTACTTCCTTATGTGCATGGGTTGGCACTTAAAGATGCGATTCGTGGATCAAAAATGCTGACACTTGAAGGCACGGGGCATGAGTTGCATCATGAAGACTGGCCAAGGATTATCCAGGCGATTAAGGGGCAAACGTCATAGCTATCGGTCGAATCTTACAACAATTTGCTGCACCGGAAAAAATAACTCGCTGGCGCTCGTCATTTTCCGGTGAGCAAGGCGTTAGGCAGGCCCTGCGGGCGCAAAAAAACTAATTGACAGATAGAATATATTTGAATACATTTGAAGCAGGGAGGCAATCAATGTCAAAGACAATTACAGTAAGGCTTGATGATAAAATTTATGAAATGTTTAAAAAAGCCGCAGACGGTCAAAAAAGAACAATATCAAACTATATTGAGTATGCAACCCTCAACTACACAGTGAATGAAACGATTGTGGATGATGCAGAAATGACTGAGATCATGGCTTATTCAGATGAGCTACAAAAAGGACTATCTGACATCAGCGCTGGAAGGTACACTATTATTGAATAAATATAAAATTGCCGAGACCGAAACATTCAATAAAAAAATCAAGAATAGAAAATATGAATTTCTTTATAAAAAAATTACTGACTACGTTTATCCAATATTAAGAAACAACCCATACTTCGGTCCCAATATAAAAAAGCTAAAAGGTGAATATAAAGATATTTATCGATACAGAATTGGGAATTTCCGGCTATTTTATAAAGTTTCTGATGAAATGGTAATAGTATTCATCATTGATATTGAGGCAAGAAAAGACTCGTATAAATAATCACATAATTTGCCTAACACATATATAGCCTCCTGCCGTCAAGACATAAAGTGAGCCCGGCCTCGATTTAGTTCGATTCCTGAGTCTTGTGCTGACAGATCATGCCGGAGATAGTACGCAATCTGATTGGAAATTCTTAGATTGGGAGTGCAGTACAATGGTCTGCACCAAATACATATCGACGTTCACGTTCGCTAACGTGTCGTAGAATCCAACTGAATGTTAGCCAGACACTAAACGCGCCTGAAGAAGATGGAAAAAACAAAAAATGAACTAATATATACTCATCAATGGTTCAGGAGGACTTGCTATGAAATCTATAACCGTCCATGGAATTGATGATATTCTTGAAAGTAAGCTCAAAGAAAAATCAAAAGAATATAAACTTAGTCAAAACAAAACCGTGAAGTTTTTGCTCGAAGAAGCTCTATCCATAAAGGGCAAGAGATCAGGAAAAGTGAGTTTTCGTCTTTGTTCGGACGATGGAGCAAAAATGAGCAAATCGAATTTGAAGAAAGAATCAAGGACATGGAATCGATTGACGATTCAGATTGGCAATAATGAAAAAAATACTATTGGATACAAATGCATATAGCCATTTTATGGCTGGTGATCAAGTAGTATTTGACTAAATGATCGAATCCGAAACGATCTATTTAAGCACCATAGTAGCCGGAGAGTTATTTGCGGGGTTTCATAGAGGAAAAAGAATTTCTGATAATCGAAGAGTATTATTAGACTTCATAGACAAACCGAATGTTGAATTATTTGATGTGACAATCGAAACATCGGAAATCTTCGGAGAAATAAAAAGTCAACTAAAGAAGACCGGCAAAATGATTCCGCTAAATGATATATGGATTGCTGCGCAAACAATTGTAACGGGCTCGAAATTAATCACTTGTGATAAACACTTCAATGCCATAAACGGACTGAGAGTCTGGGATGAAATTAATAGGTATAATGGCTAACGTGTGCATTAACTTGACAGCCTTCTGTCATGGTTTTTGCTATTCCAGCTGCGCGAAGAAATAGAAGAATCAAGGGAGATCGACATGGACACGGAAGTTTATTTGCTATGCAAGAATTGTAATGGTATTACAGATGGAATTGGTAGCGGTGATATCGAGGATTTCATTTCTTGTTCTGGTTGTGGGGGAAAAATGGTTCGAGCAAGTTTTATTGGAATGCTAAAGCCATTAGGACTTAAAGAAAAACGGTTTTATATCGAGAAAGATAAATTCGATATTTCCGTTAAAGAATAAGTAAAGTGCATACTTTATAAATGAAGATATGCCCTATGTGAAAAAAAATACGAGACAAAGGATGTTTGTGATTGATGGCGATACATATTTCTGGAAAACCATTTTCTCGAACCGGAAATATATGTATCTCATTATCCATATGAATTAGAAAAAATCAAAGAACGAGCAGCATGCGCAGAACTACGTTACCAAACATTCGAAAAAAGCGTTTTGCATAAATACATTACCGGGCAGCTGGTCGCTGGTGGAGAAATTAAACATGAATGCACCTGAAAGAACTGGACAAAGGCTGAGCATACGTCTCATTCAAAGGAATGATGCCATGGCGATTTATAATCTATTCTCACATTCCAGTGTTTGTGAATTTTATGATCTATCACCTTTTACAGACCTGAACCAAGCAGTAGAGCAAATCGAAAAATGGCTGAAGAACTATGATCAGGATAAACAACTCCGATATGCAATCTGCGAAGACAATTACGTTATTGGTACCTGCGAATTATATTCTATCTATCGCCATCAGAATCGTGCAAATATAGGATATGATCTACTTCCTTCAAAATAGAATAAGGGGTATATGACAGAAGCTTTACAACTGTTTCTACAACTATGTTTTCACAACTGGAATTTTCACCGTATTCAAGCCCTCGTACTTCCGGAAAACAGTTCATCAGTGAGATTACTCTCTAAAATTTGGCTTTACTAGCGAAGGTATATTGAAAGATTTTGAAAAATGGCATGGACGTGGATATGTTGATCTTCAAATATTTGCCTTGATTAAAGACGAATAGCAGCAGAAGATGGTGGAAATTACATGAGTAGTTATACATTTATTCCCGGAATTGAACTGAACCGCGCCTTCTATTTTGAGGTTGTAAAACCATTATTAGAAAAAGCGTTCCCGGACATCAATCATTCAGCATCTCTCATCGGCTACGGATCCGATGTTCTCGGGTATGATAATCCAACCTCGATGGATCATAACTGGGGACCGAGATGTCAGATCTTCCTGGATCAAGACTCGATGTCCAGAAAGGATGAGTTGCACCAATACTTCAGTATGAACTTACCTTTAGAGTTTAAAGGATTCCCGACAAATTATACTGATCCGCGCAAAGATGCCACCCAAAGTTTGTCACCGACAGAGACATATCCCATAACACACCTCATTGAAATCTGCGAACCTGACCAATACTTCGCACACTATCTGGGATTACGGAGTATGAGTGAGTTAACAGATAAAGTATGGCTTGACCTTAATGACCAGGCCTTGCTGGAGCTGACAAAAGGTGAAGTATTCCACGATGGCTTACAAACGATTCGTGAATACCGCAAACTATTAAAGTGGTTTCCGCAGTCCGTGTATATATTGCGTCTGGCTTCGTTGTGGATGATGGTAGCGAATGAAGAGGCATTTATAGGCCGTTGTATTGAACTTGATGATTACATCGGACTGAAGATTATTTCAACGCGAATAGTAAATACGCTTCTTAAAATTCTATTCTACCTTGAAAAACAATATGTGCCGTACAGCAAGTGGTTCGGCACTAACCTGAAGTCACTGTCGAACTTCCCGCTTATAGAGCCTTCGCTACGGAGCATATTATCAACATCAGAACCGAACGCAATTACTGAAGTGTTGAATGAGCTGTACCGCACGGTAATCAATATTCATAATCAGCAGACTGATCTGCCTGGATTGGATAATACGATAACGAACTACTACGGTCGGCCATATTGTGTGATTGATGCTGGTTCCATTTCATCGACGCTGCAAGCACCGGTCACATCCGAACATCTCCAACATGTCAATGTTGAGCGCATCGCCCTGAGTCTAAAGGTTGATTCAGTGGATCCTACTGAATAGTACTCAAGGGAGAAAAACGAAGAATGAATTACAGAATTGAAAACATTACGAATCAAGAACACAAATCAGAATACACAGAGAAAATTCTAAAAAATTTACCCGACTGGTTCGGAGATGAATCAGCTACCCAGGAATTTGTTACAGATGTGAAAGCACTCCCCTATTGGGCTGCATTTGCTGATGAAGAATGCATAGGGTTTATCAGTGTAAAAATCCACCATAATCGAACCGGTGACCTTTTTGTCCTTGGTGTTGCTGCCGAGCAACATGGAAACGGGATGGGAAGATTATTATATAAAAAAGCAGAAGAATATTTTATCGCGAAACAGTGTGATTTTGTCCTCGTCAAAACATTGAGCGATGATGTGAATTATGAACCGTATAAAAGAACTACTGCCTTCTATCGAAGGCAGGGATTCAAAGAGTTAATTACTCTAACGGAAATGTGGGATGAAGAAAATCCTTGCTTGTTGATGATCAAGGAATTAAATAAGCAGAAGAATTTTTAAGAGGTGCATTAACCTGACAGCCTACTGTCATGGTTTTTGCTGTTCCGGCTGCGCCGGGCAAAAACCACGCCAGCTTAAAGGCTTGCAGGTTATGCAAATGTTGACCCTTCGGGCTTAGGAGTAAATAAATTATAAGATGAGCTTTTTGCAATTTCCTCAGATTAATAAATAATCACGTCTTCCATAAAGGAACCGGAATCTGTCAAGATAGTTTCCGCCCTCCTTATGGCCAAGATGGTCAGCATGCGCGCCCTCACTCGGCCAGCAGGATCCGCAACTTGCGCCTGAGCTCATACAGGCGGTACTTCACAGTTCCTTCTGGAAGACCAATGATTTCACCGATCTCAGCGACTCGTCGACTTTCCACGTAATAATAACGGTACAGAGTGCAGTCGAGTGGAGGGAGTTTTCCAATCAGAAGAGCGAGGTCGGACGGCGGCCCGTAGCGATTGTCTGGAACGGCATCATCGGGGAGCGAGACCGTTTGACGCCACGCAGATCCGCGCCGCCGATCTGCGAGGTGTACGTTCCGGCAGACTGCGTAAAACCACGTACCGACCGCCGAGGAACCGCGAAAGCGGGGGTAGCCCGAGAGAACGGCTACGCACGCCTCCTGGACGATATCGTCTAGCTCCTCGTCGCGATAGCCCTTCCGAAAAAAGAATCCACGCATCCGGTCAAGATGAGAGGCGATGACATGACCAGCAGCATTCTGACTGTTCAATTTTTTACGGGTCTTGGCGGAAGATACGCGAGCAGCTTCTCGGTGAGAACGTGCGTATAATCCTGCAGCGCGATCGACTCGAGTCCGTCGACGAGGATGTCGAGCCGCCGAGCTTCAGTCTCGAGCGCAGTCTTCTTGTACGTCT
>NZ_BAAHXT010000028.1:0-7236 GCF_054657935.1 Spirochaeta dissipatitropha
AGAGGGGGACAGCTATCGCATGAACAGCTTTGCGTCTGCTACGAAAAACTTGACAGAGGCTGTTGAAGAATTATCATAGAAGACGTCGGATGTAAGTGGGTCAGTTCATTTGACGACCCTGGGTCACTGCAAATGACGGATAGCACGTCTCGAGTACGGGGCGCAACTGCAGAGCGTCCCAGCCATCTGCCAGAAGCTCGATTCCTTTTCGAAGCAGAGGATTTGACGTCGTTTCGGCAACTTCGTCGAGCGAAAGATATCCCTGCGCATGGACAAAGCGAGAGAGCTGGACGATGGTCTCGATCGCCTCTTCAGGTGTCGTCACCGACAAGTGCTCCGGCAGCCAGGTCTGTTCGACATCAGCCTCAGCTTTGAAATACTTCGTCATCGTCGTCAGAAGCTGATGGAGGATCTCTGTAGCACGACTCCGGGAGCCCGGCCCCGCGTTCTTTCGCTCCTGCTCCATCACTTCGACGACACCGTCTTTCCCTCGCGGAGACATATTACGGTAAATAATCTCCCTCTGCTGCTCGGTCATATCAACAAGCGCCTGCGCAAGGATCTGCTCATCGAGCTCCCGTAGCGCGCGCTGAATGATCCTGTTATTGCTTTCCGTGCGTGTTTTCGGCTAGATCAATCAGAGTAACCATAATTTGCTCCTTGTTTCCCTGTTACTACTTTAGTGTCGAAAGCAGCGATTCGGTTGGAACTTTCTTTTACGCCGACTATGCAACGGCCAAACTCAGCCGTTTGGGCGCCAGCCAGACCAAGATCGATTTGATCAGATATCTCGATGTCCGGTCCGCTGCTCACGATGACCGCACTCTACAATGTTCTTTAAATCGATAAAGTTACCGGGCCAGTTAATGATAGGAAAATTAGTCGGAGGTCACAAGGCTAAACTTGTAAAATCGGGAAATAAGGCAAAATAATCGGTAACAAGGCTCACCTGGATAAGGATGACCTCTTTCGGCTCACCCAGTAGTTCCTTTCTAATATACGATTCCCCTGTACGGCTGAAAAGCAAACCATATTTTGAGAAGAATTATATGATTCCAAGGTAGTAATTAATGCAAATAAAATTCGAATTTGATAGTGACTCAAGAATTAATGAATACTTGAAAATTGAATTTGGGGAATTGTTGTTCCAGAATCAGAAGATTTACGAATCTCAGGAAAGAAATGCAGCTAATATTTTTGAAACCCGCTTTCCTATAATTGAAACTGAATTTAACCAGCAAATAATCTTATCTATTCCAACTCATGAAATACGCAAGGATTTAAATTTTATAAATCCCATTAGAAATGCTAAAAAAATAGAACAATTATTCTTAGGATCACCATTACGGATTTTGGAAGTTTATCGCTACATCATTACAAATCCAATTGTTTCAAACGAAAAAGAATCCCTGTATCCGACACATCAGGATGTTTCGAATTATTATCCCAAATTCAACTCAAACCAAATAACTGAATACTTAGATGAAAAACGAATCCTTTGTGTTAAAGATGATTCTGATGAGATTGTTGGAATGTGCATTGTTACTCGCAGAAGAATTACTTTTAGTGAATTATCAATTCATATTAAACCTGAAAATCAGAAAAAAGGATCAGGATTCAGACTCTTGAAGATGGCAGTTAATCATGAACTTAATCTGGGTAGGTTCGTTGTTTTAGTAACCGAAAGAAAAAACCATTCAGCAAATTCTTTAATCCAAAAATTTAATCCAGAAAGAAAATATATTGAAAGGATTGCTATTGTTTAATCAACTAAACAATTCCTTTTGAGCTTTTTGCTCCCAGGATTTGATCACAGCATCAGTTATTTTACCGATAGATACTCAGACATTGGACCTATAGACTGGAGCTCTCAGCAAACTTACTATGTTTGGACACAGTATTGGAGGTACTGCAATGTTCATCAAAGATAAGTCTAAATCCATTTCATCCAGATTCTCAAGATCCAGGGCAAGATGCAAAGGCAAAACTTTGTCTTTAGCTCTTACTCCTTTTTCAATACTCCTGCTCATGGTGCTCTCCCTGAGCCTCCTGGCTAGTTGCAGCACAGTGGAATCTTCCACCAAAGTATTTGACCTTGCCGATCAGTCCAGCGGAGACATCCAAGGGGACTCAGATTCGGTAATTGAAGGCGACCCGGTACTTATATATACCCTGGAAGAGGATTCATACCTGCAAACCAATCAGGGATCAACAGACCTTACTGAAGCTGCCAATCTCGCCATGTCTGGAGAGCCTGCCATTCAAGTCCAGGGTTCAAGCCTGGAACTGACAAACCGAAGTGAAAACTGGCATACCATTGATGTCCTCTTTGAACCTCTCGACCTGGTTATGGGTGGAACCTATGAATTTGTTGCCAGTGGAACCGCACCTGCAGGTACAGAAATTGGGTGGCACCGGAGTGAAGCTCCATGGACCTATGTCGATGGCGTAACAAGGACCGATGACTCAGGCAGCTGGGAAATTTCGACCAGAATATCCTATCCGTCCATCCCTGAAATGCCCGGCTTACGAATTCAAACCAACTCAGCTCCAAATGTTGATTTTACAGTTACTTCAATTCGGGTATATTCCATACCAATGGAGTCAACGGATGCAGCTGCCTTTGCTCTTCCTGAATGGGACTTAAGTCTTCCAGCCTTGCGCGAGCTGTTCGAACCATATTTTCTCATCGGGAACATCTATTCCACAACCACAATTATGAATCAGTTTGATTCCCTGGATGCATTCCTTCATCATTTCAATGCAGTTACAGCAGAAAACTGGCACAAACCTGACCAGATTGCAGGTCCAGGTTCCCGAAGCACCCGCCCCACTCCAGCGGAGTTCAACTTTGCCCAGGCAGATGAAATTGTCGATTGGGCTATTGAGAACGATGTAACCCTGGTCGGTCACGCACTGGTATGGCATAGCCAATCTCCAAACTGGTTGTATAGAACTCCACAAAACCAGCCCTTACCTCGAGCAGAGGCTCTGGAGAATATGGAATACTACATCAGTACCCTGGCCGATCATTGGAGAGACCGAGGTGTAATCGACCAGTTCTATAGCTGGGATGTAACCAACGAAGTTATTGCCAGTAGTGGAGGCACATGGGGTGGTGATCTGAATGACTGGAATGCAGGTGATTGGCGAAGCCAAATGCGAACCGAAAGTCCCTGGTGGCAGGCTTTCGCAAATGGATATGATGCAAGCCAGGGTGAACACCCATCGGACTTCGTTTTCTACGCCTACTATTTTGCCCGCAAGTACTTTCCGGACAGTATCTTGTACTACAACGATTACAACGAAGAGATTCCTGCAAAGCGGAATGCTATAGCCCAGATGGTAGAGCAGATAAATGACCGATGGGAAAACCACCCGGATAACGACGGTCGCCTGTTAATTGAACGGATTGGAATGCAGAGCCATTACCATATTCGAGGATGGACTACCAACATAAATAATGTACGAGCAGCAATAGAACGATATGCGGCAACAGGGGCTGGCATATCGATTACAGAGCTGGATGTTACCGTTGGTGGCTATGGAACAGACACTCCAGATCCAGCTGATCTTCCTGCATTGTTTGAAGAACAGGCTCAGGTATATGAAAGGTTATTCGGATATTATCTAGAATTTGCCGATGTAATTCACCGGGTTTCCTTCTGGGGCTTGGCAGATTCTCAAAGCTGGCGAGCACCAGGACATCCCATGATTTTCGATGCTCAATATAGACCGAAGCCAGCATTCCATAACATAGTGGATCGGGTCAGAAATTTTAATGCAACCAGATAAGCAAGGAACACGCTCATGATCATAACCAAAGCTCTGACATTTTATCATTGTGAACAGGAATTTACTGGTGTAGTAAAAATCGCCCAAAAGGTCTGTCAGGATTGCAAGCAGGTTTTTGGGCCAGACTTTCTTTCTGAATGTAGTACAACTATCAATAATCAGAAGTCTGGCATTCAAGCACAGCTTATATTCGGCACTATCGGAAAGAGTCAGGAACTTGAGACTTTAGCCACGGCTGGAATCATCAATCTGGAAAAGATTCGTGACAAACGGGAGGTCTATGGTTTTTTTGTACTGGACCACAAAATAGTCATTGCTGGCTCAGACAAACGGGGAACCATCTACGGGCTGTTCCATCTTTCTGAGCTCCTGGGAGTATCCCCCCTCATAAACTGGGCACAGACTGTTCCAGCAAGAAAGTCCAGCTTTGAGCTGACCGCAGAGCATACAATCATATCCAAAGAACCCTCAGTACGGTACCGGGGATTTTTTATTAACGATGAATGGCCAGCCTTTGGCAACTGGGCCAATCATAATTTTGGTGGGTTAAATGCCTCGATGTACGAACAGGTTTTTGAACTCCTGTTGCGGTTAAAGGGCAACTACCTCTGGCCTGCCATGTGGGCAAGCCGCTTTAGTGATGATGGACCGGGCCTGGCTAATGCAGAACTGGCCGATGAGCTTGGAGTAATTATGGGTGCAAGCCACCATGAGCCCTGTTGTCGAGCTGGAGAGGAATATAAACATCTGCGCGGTCCGGATTCAATCTATGGAGATAGCTGGAATTTCCGGGCGAACCAGGACGGAATAACCCGATTCTGGCAGGATGGTCTGAAGCGCAATGGAAGGTTCGAAAATGTCATTACGGTTGGTATGCGAGGAGAAGCCGATACCGCTATTCTGGGAAAGCAGGCAAGCCTGAAAGACAATATTGACCTTCTTCGAGATGTAATATCTACCCAAAATCGATTAATCAAAGCCAACGTAAACAATGACCTGCAAGAAGTACCCCGGATGCTTGCCCTTTATAAAGAGGTGGAACCCTACTTCTACGGTGATGAACATACCCAGGGATTAATGGATGATCCGGAACTGGAAGGTGTTACCTTAATGCTCTGTGACGATAACCATGGCAATCTTCGAACGCTGCCTACTGAATCAATGAGATCACACAAAGGCGGCTACGGCATGTATTACCATTTTGACTACCATGGCTCGCCCTATAGTTACGAATGGCTCAACACCACCTACCTGCCAAAGGTGAAAGAGCAAATGACCATGGCCTATGACTTTGGGATTCGGGAATTGTGGGTAGTAAACGTTGGTGATATCATGACCAATGAATTCCCCTTAAGCTATTTTCTGGATCTCGCCTACGATTTTGATACGTATAGCAAGCAACAGGTAACCACAAGCAGCTATACAGAAACCTGGGTTCGGCATCAGTTTCCAACTCTCTCATCCGAGAATCACGCCAAAATTTCTGAAATTATCACAGGATACACCAAACTTGCCCACTTGCGCAGAACCGAATCCTTACAACCAGACACCTTTCACCCCCAGAATTTTAGTGAAGCTGATCTGATTCTTGCCAAAGCAGAAGCTATTATTGACCAGGCAGAGCAACTGAAAAAACAGCTTCCGGAAAACGTCTACCCCAGCTTTTTTTCCCAGGCCTACTTCCCAGCCTGTGGAACCATGAATGTTCTGAGAATGCAGCTCTTATCCGGGAAAAACCATTGGTTTGCACGACATGGAGCAATCGCCGCAAATAAGTACGCTCAGAAGGTCAAGGAATGCTACAATTTTGACCAGAAGCTCATAACCGAATGCGATACAGTGGCAGATGGCAGGTGGTATGCCATGGGCTGGTCTGAACACTTTGGCTTTACTCATTGGTGTGAAGGAGAAAACCAGTACCCTGTATACATGTATGTTGAACCCACAAGAAAACAGCGCTTAGTAGTCTGGGCAGAAGGCACTTCCATTGCAACATCTGGTCAGGAATGGACGAAAAAGCCACTGAAAGTGACGTCCTTCAGAAATCCCGAAAAACACAGAGCTATTATATACATGGCCGATTGTTCAACAAGCACCCCCGGAATTTCTATAGCCCTAACTTCAGAACTGGATTCCGGTAATCAATGGCTCAGCCACGAAGTCGAAACTGACCAGGAATATGGTATCCATAAACTAATCCTTTCAATTGACCGGGACCGACTGGCTAAAACCAGTAATCCTTTCCAGATTCTTTATGTAAATTATGAAGATGGAGCAGGCGGAAAGAACAGTATCGAAATCCAGATTGATGCCGAAATACCTGATCTGTCATTTGGTTCAGGTACATTCATCCAAACCGAAGACTATATCAGTATAGAAGCCAAAGATTTTAAAGAAATTCATATGGGTAAAACCGGAAGATTTGAAGTCTTGCATGGCTATGGTAAGACGGATTCTGCAGTCAAAGCCTTTCCAACCTGGGAATATTTCACTGATCCAGGTACTGCACCAGGGGTAGAATACCACTTTGTTCCCGAGAAAGCCGGACAATATGTCATTGATTTTTATATGAACCCATCAAACCCTGTAGCAAAGGATAATCGCCTGGAATTTTCCTATACCCTGAACGATGACCAGGCAAGGCTTGTTGCTGTTGTAGGACCTGACTTTGCTGTCGGAGATGATCAGGAACCCTGGTCAAGCGATGTGAGCAATAATATTCGTATAAGCAGGGTACAAGCTACATGCAAAACTGGATTGAACAAACTAAACATCCAGGCTGTGACCCCGGGTTTTGTACTTGAAAAAATAGTAGTCTTCCAGGAAGGAACTCAACTACCCGAAAGTTATCTTGGGCCACCAAAAACTTTCATGACATAAACTTATAGCTGTTCTATACTACCAAAGGATTGCTCTTTACCTCACGAAACTATTAGTGTCATGGTTTTGCGATCCTGATCTGGATTACACTCCAGGTTATATTCGGATTCCCCATGTGGCTTTATGCCAATCTTAAGAGGAAAATTATGAAAGAACTGATCAACTTCTATAGTGACTATTCTGAAGACAAAAGGTTATTTGAAAAGAGATCCAGATCTCTGGAAAGAATAACCACAATTGAGTATATAAAAAAATATATAAACTCCACTTCAACTGTAGCAGACATAGGTGCCGGACCCGGTGTTTATGCTATTGATATTGCCAAAACAGTTAAATCTATAATTGCTGTTGATATCGTACCGAAACACACTGAAGAAATAAATGAGAAATGCAGACAAAACAGCATAAGCAATATTGAGTGCATAACTGCTTCAGCCACAAACCTGAAAGCAATATCCGATGAGAAAGCAGATCTTGTACTGTGCCTTGGCCCACTCTATCACATTAAAAATCGCAAAGAACGATTCGAAGCGATTAAAGAATGCAAGTGTATACACCGGC
>NZ_BAAHXT010000029.1:0-4675 GCF_054657935.1 Spirochaeta dissipatitropha
GCAGCAACTTTTTATGGCCTGTTGGCCTTGCTGTATTGCGGGTGGCGCCTCTCGGCGCGTGAGGGTGAATATAACGGACTGCGTTGTTTTGGTCAAGGGATTCTGAAAAGTATTTCTGCTTATTTATGCTGGATTTGCAAAAGCTTCATACATGATCAATACTTCGATTTATTAAACACGCAAAGGATGCACGATATGAATCAATGGAAGGTCCTGATTGCCAGAATGAAGGACGATTTTACTATAATACGGAAGGATGCGCTGTATTTTATAGCTATCTATACCCTGCTTCAGATAGCAGGAACAGGAAACCACGGCCTATTTACCCCAGGGCCCCAGTGGCAGCTTTCCGACGGCTTCGGTTTGCTGGGAACAATTGTATTAAGCATTCTGCACTTGCTCAATCTCTTTTATTTCCAGCGCCAATACTCTCAAAAAACAGATATAAGAGTCCTGACCCACAGCTTTTCCCAGCTTTTGTGGAACTACATCAAGGTTTTTGTTCTGCAGTCTCTTATTATTATTCCGATCGTAGTAGCCCTCAGCATAGTTCTGACCTTACCAGTATATCTAATGCCTGAAGGAACATTATTCTATAGTACATGGATCATAGCTGTGACCAGCATGGTTGCCCTGATAACAATAACCTGGTTTCTCAGACTGCTATTCCTGAGTAATATTCTTCTGTACCAGAGAACCGACTATAAAATGAAATGGATGATATCGGAGAGTAAGTACCTTATTAAGAGCCGACTACCTATTGTCATTGGCATAGTGCTTCTGCTCGTGATCAGCTCAGGGTCACTGTTGATTCACTTCCCGGTTCATTTTTACAGTCCTTCAATTCCCTGGTATGTACAGCTGTTTACAATTGCAATCGGCCTGGTGACGGTCTACATACGCTGTGCCCTTACGGTACATGCTGTTAAGGATGAACGCGAAAGTTTCATGTTCCAATCTGATGCGTGAGGGATTGAAGCGGCGCGGAGCGGACCCCGTAGGGCCGCCAGGCCCGAGGGGGCCGGAGCGGAAGCGGAGCCGCGCAAAGCCCGACCTGGCTGTGCTCGCTTGAGCGCTGCCGGGGCACGCCCGAATGCCGGATCGATTCAGGAAGTGACGGCGCCTTCACTGGCGCTTCTGCACAGGGCGGCAAACTTGGCCATAGCGCCCCGTTTATAACCGGTGTCCCGGGGTTTCCAGTCTGCGAGCCGTGCTTTGACCTGATCCTCCGGCACATGTAGTGTCATTTCCTTTGCGGCGAGACTTATGGTGATTCTGTCGCCGTCCTGAACCGCCGCGATGGGGCCGCCTTCCTGGGCTTCCGGGGTCACGTGACCGACAATCAGTCCGTGACTGCCGCCGGAAAACCGGCCATCGGTGATTAGAGCCACCTTGCCAGCCAGCCCTCTGCCGGCGATCGCTGCTGTGGGGGACAGCATTTCGCGCATGCCGGGGCCGCCTTTTGGTCCTTCGTAGCGTATTACCACGACATCACCTTCAATGACTTCACCGGCCATGATCGCGTCAAAGGCCTGCTTTTCGGCATTGTACACCTTGGCCGGTCCGGTATGCTCGGTTACCTTGAGACCGCAGGTTTTGAGCACTGCACCGCTGGGTGACAGGGAACCGAAGAGAACCGCAATTGGCCCGGTTGGTTTTTCAGGCGCAGACAGGGGTTTGACTACATCCTGACCATCCAGATGCACCTGTACATCGGCGAGGTTCTCAGCCACGGTTTTTCCGGTAACCGTGATGCAGTCACCATGAAGCAGACCGGCATCCAGCAGCATTTTCATTACCATGCGCACTCCACCGACCTTATGCAGATCTTCCATGACGTATCTGCCCGCTGGTTTCATGTCGGTGATCATGGGTGTTGTATCATGAAAGTAGTTGAATTCCTCTATGGTCAGGGGCACCTCTGCTTCACGGGCCAGGGCGAGAAAGTGAAGCACAGAGTTGGTGCTGCCGCCGAGGGCCATGACTGTTCTGATAGCGTTCTCGAAGGCATTCTTTGTCATGATATCCCGGGGTTTGATATCCTTTTCCACCAGCTGCTGCAGGGCTTGAACAGCGCTTCGCATATGCTCCTGCTGATCGGCATCTACAGCCGGAATACTGGAAGATCCCGGCAGACTCATGCCGATTGCTTCCATGGCACTGGCCATGGTATTTGCGGTGTACATTCCTCCGCAGGCTCCAGCTCCGGGGCAGGCGCTGCATTCTACTGCATAGCGATCCTCTTCGCTAATGGTACCCTTCGAGAAGGCCCCGACTGCCTCAAAAGCGCTGACGATGTCGATAGCCTTGCCCTTATGGTGCCCTGCCTTGATCGTTCCGCCGTAGCAGAAAATCGAGGGCCTGTTCAGACGCGCCATGGGCATGACGGTGCCCGGTATTGTCTTGTCACAGCCACCGATTCCGAGAATGCCGTCCAGGGAGTGACCGCGGACTACCAATTCGATGGTGTCTGCAATAACCTCTCGACTGATAAGGCTGGCCTTCATTCCTTCATGGCCCATTGCCTGGCCATCTGTAACGACGAAGGTATTGAACTTCATGGGTTTCAGACCGATCACGTTCATTTCTTCCTTGCAGATTGCGGCCAGATCGTCATGGTGGATATTACATGGACTGACTTCTGCACCGGCAGAGGCCAGGCCAATGAGAGGCTTCTGAAAATCTTCATCCTGAAAGCCTATAGCCCGAAGCATGGCCCGGTGAGGCATGCGCTCGAGGCCTTCGGTCATATCTGCACTGAACTGATTAGGTTTCTTCTGTTCTGATCCGGCTTTTTTTGTTTCGCCCATGATCTGTACCGCCTTGTATATGATATTGTTGGAGAAGATTATTATTTCACTAGTCAATAATACAAAAAGTGTCTGCCGCAAGCAAGTGCCAGACAAAGGCTCGACTGCATGGAACTAAATTGGAAATCTGCTATGGATGTATTATCTTTTATTGAAGTGGGGTGTTTATGCAGATTCAGAAGATTCTAACCGAGCCATATGCGGATTTCCCTGTCAACATCCGGTACAAGGCATCTAATTTCGCCAGGACATTGATCATTGTAGCAATCGTTACTTTCCTGATGACTGTGATGCATCTTGCAATGGGGAACTTTGCTAATCTTTTCAGCTCTGTTCCTGTATTTGCTGCTTCGATTCTGGCGGCCTATGCCCTGGCACGAGGGCATTTACTTTCCAGCAGTACACTGTATCTTGTATTGCTGGCCTGCTCTCCCTTTATGATTATGCTTGTCCAGGAATTCCAGGGAGTTCGCGACATATACCTGTATAGCAGCTTTGCCTTACCGGTGGTCATAATGGCGCTTGTAATTGGAAGCAGAAGGTTCCAACTTTCACTGGTTATTGGAATCCAGGTGATTCTGGGAATCGTCTGGATGCTGCAGCAGGCTCCCGGTGCTGAGATTACATCTGCCCGAGCTTTGACTTCAATTGTGTTTGCGCTTACGTTCTACGGCCTGGGGGCTGCCCTCCTTCATATAATCTTCGGTGTTGAATCAAACATTATGGATAGCTTACTGGCAAACGAGAGGGAATCTCGTGAGAGATCAGAACAATTTACCTCACTTTTTTCATCTGCCCAGACGACGATGGCAATCGGCAGTGAGCTAAGTTCACTTGCCAAGCGCCTGGCACTGAGCGCTCAGGATATTGATTCTGCAGGATCTGACGTAGAGGCTGTCCTGTCTGCGCTTGAAGGTACTGTCCAAAATAGTGAGGATTCACAAAAACAACTCGAGCTCAGTGGAAAACGGGTTTTGAAGGAGATGCAGGATCAGACTGATGCAGTCACTCGTTCATCAGCCGCAGTTGAAGAAATCACAGCAAGCATTCAACATATCGCGAAATCAGCTAAGGATAAATCGTTGGTTGTACAGAAACTCGATAGTGAAGCCGGGCAAACCGAGCAGTCTTTCAATGAAACGATTCGTTCTCTCGAGAAGCTTGATGTGTCATCCAGCAAGGTTGTTGAAGTTATTGAGGTGATTGAGGAGATTGCCTCACGGACGAATCTCCTTGCCATGAACGCGGCTATTGAGGCGGCACATGCTGGAGAAGCGGGCAAGGGTTTTGCAGTCGTTTCAGATGAAATCCGCAAACTGGCAGAGGAAACAAACGAAAACTCACGAATCAGCAAGGATCTACTCAGCAATAATCAAAATGATATTTCTGCTGTCATGTCTGCAAGCAAAGAAAACGGCGCTATGTTATCCCGGATGCTTATTCGCATACAGGAAGTACGCCAGGCTCTGGATGAGATTATTGGCGGCATGAGCGAAATGAGCAGTGGAACCGATGATCTGACGGCTGTTATTCATGATCTCACACGAATAAACACAACCGTTTCTTCTGCTGTTGAAGATATGAGTGGCATTATCGGGAATAATCATCTGGTTTTTCAGAACATTAACCAGCGTAGTCAGGAAGCCGGCACCTCCTTACAGGGCATTACCGGCAAGACCGCTGATCTGCGTACTGATGCAGAGCGCTTACAAGCAATTGGAGATGAGAACCACAGTAGTATTGAAAAAATACAGCAGATGCTGGATGAATTTGATTCTGATACAGTTAAGCTATCGTAAATCAAGGAGTCAGGATGCTGTTATTTAATTGATGCTTGTAGTGTGAGGGCACAAAAAAGCCTGGCG
>NZ_BAAHXT010000030.1:0-4643 GCF_054657935.1 Spirochaeta dissipatitropha
GATTGTTCAATACCTCTCCGAAGAAGAGGGGGTGAATGTCACACAGGCTACACTCAGTCGCTTTATGGTGAAACACATATCTGATTCACATTCTAATCCTGCAAAACCAGCAAAGGAACAGAGCCGGGAGAAATCCCAGAACGGAAAGCCGGCTCCGTCTATCTTTGAGAAAAAAAAGAAAGCGGAGGTGGATCTTGATGATCTTTTAAATGAGGACTAATACATGAAATGTATCGTACTGAGCTATACAGGCACGGTCGGTAAAACCACCCTTGCAGCGAACCTGCTGCGTCCCCGGATGAATGACGCAACTGTCATTGCTATCGAATCAATAAATGAAAGTACCGAAGAACTGGGAATCGAGTCAGAGAAACTTTCTGGACAACGATTCAAGGAACTGTTCTCGAAACTGCTGTATCTCGATGATGCGATTGTAGATGTCGGAGCAAGTAACATCGAAGCTTTTCTGGACGGTCTTGCAATGTATGAAGACAGTCATCTTGAATTTGACTTCTTTATTATCCCTGTTACTCCCGGAACAAAAGAGCAAAAAGAAACAATCAGTCTGCTGCTTACACTGCAGAACTACGGCATTAATCCGGATAAGATCAGAATCGTGTACAATCGCGTAGAGTCAGATGTCGAGCTTGAGTTTGATCTGCTCTGCCGCTTTTTTCGCAAAAACCCGGAATACGATTTTAACCCTGGTCTTGCTATTAAAGAGAACGAACTCTTCGATGCACTTGCTATTCAACGTAAGAGCATTCATGAAATTCTATCTGATCAAACTGATTACCGCCAGCAGCTGCGAGATCTTCACAAATCAGCAGATAAGAAAGATCGATCAAAATTAATCGAAGCATATACGACTCGATCCCTCGCACGTAGTGTCGTAAGAAATCTCGATGAAGTATTCAATGCAATGTTTGAAGCGGAGGCTGCCCATGTCTGAATCAATGAACTTTAAAGAAAAAACATATCAACTGATTTATGAAGAGTTTAGTACTGTGCTCGATCGAATCGAAGAAGTAAAAAATGGGCTCCCCGATGCGACCCGGGCAGCTGCAGAAACAATTACAGACGGCTTCTCTACAGCCGTCACAGAAGCAGAACAGAAACTCAAACTGCTGAAAAATGAAATCGATGAAGCATATTGCAGCTTTAAGGATGTCAATGAAGACATGTTTATGGAAGTAGAAAATCATTTCAATAAATGTGAACAACGATTGTATTCACCCATTTCGACTTATGTCGAAATACTATCAAACGCCGAGAAACTGATTGAAATGATGTTTGAAGAGATCGATGCTTACTCACGCAAGGTAAATGAACAGATCGGCGCATCTGCCCGGGCTGAAGCATCATATGCAGTAATCGCAGCAGGGAAGGCCGGTGTTCAAGCAGAAGTAATGCCACTGCTGACAGAAGCACGATGTCAGCTTGATCATGCGCTTGAGCAGCTCGTAAATGCCGTAAACGAAAGCCAGATCAGTTTTAACAACAGCGCAAAAAATCTTGATGAAACAGCACAAGCTGCCAGAAAAGCTCTCGCAGACAGGCTCGGACAATTCATTTCAGGCTCAAGAGTGAAAATCGCACTGGCAGCAGCTTCTGTAATCCTCGTCAGTGGAATAGTGCTCGGATCAGCTGTTGCTACATTTAGCATGCATCAGTTCATGCGTTACCAACAGCACCCTGACTTAGCAGAGCTCCAGGGAAATGCAGATAGTATTGATCTACAGGAAGCTGAAAGCCTTCAGTTTGAATAGCGAAAGAAGTAATCATCAAATTGCCAGATACGTGGGTATGAAAAACTCCATGATATAATGGAGCATACCCCACCAACAAAAGGAGAGTGAATGAGATCAAGCCGTATTGAATTCTTCCCTGCCGCCATAAGGCAAGAGAGCTGCCATGAATGAAAAGAACGAAAAGATACGTTTCAATTCCTACCAGGCCCTGTATGAAAGCGCATCAGTCGATGGATTAGAATTCTTTCTCAGCACTGCAATAGAAGAAATTCTACAGAATCTTGCCTGTTGTCCCGACGACAACGGTCGGATCTCCCATGATCCGGATATGTTTTTCACAGGTATTATGAATATTTTATTCCGGGAGGATAATATGAGTGATTTATGGAAAGATATTCGGGCAGGAGTGAGTGACGAGCTTATAATTTCTGAATACAAGAAAGTTGATCCTGATCTCAAATATGTAAAATGGTGGTACGGTGACGATTGCGAGGATCTCATACTCCCACACGGAATTGAATATCATCTTGTCGACGTAATTTTCGCCCACTGGTCGGCATATGACAGACGCCTTACCGGAGATTTAAATGAAACCGGCCAACTGGTGCACCGAGTAATTCGCCTATTACGTGTCTCCTTCTCCGAATTACGCCGACTGGATAAATTATTCCATTTCAAACCACACGAATCCATGCATGCCGTAGTCAACAATATGATCTACGCCACATCGCCCAGGGAAACAGAATTTTTCTCCCACTTTGAACCACCGGCATACGATAAGGACGGCAACCTTATATCCGAAGGGGTCGGACTCAGCGTAACGTAATAATCTATGGTCCAGAGCGAGTAGGGCAGATGCCCAAATAATTATCCGTCACCTGTCATGACCCGGGTCATCCAGGCTGACGGATAGCATGTTATAGTTTTGAATCACAATAGTTAAAAAGTCCAATTCAATATAATAAGCACAAAGAAAATGCTAATAAAAGATGATTTATTCCTCTCAAGCTTGCATTGCCATTCAGGTCGCTTATACTGAATGAAAAACGTACCATGTTATTTCGATCCAGGTTCGCCGGAGGTTACCGACAGGTATGTGTTATACAACAGAACCAAATCTCCCGATGCAGGGTAGATTTGCATGATTGTGTGCACATACTGACAGAAAAGAAATGACCCCATGAATTAACCAATTGTTATTTCATTTCTGATTGATTATGTGCTCGAAGTGTAGAAAACCACGGTACATAAAAGGTAGTAAGACATCCCTGTGTTTTGAGATTGATGTGCTGTAAAATGCACTCTATGAGGTAGATTCATAGAAAACTGATGATTGAATATGTTATGTTTATAAAAAAGGATAAAAGAGTATGATACTTGATTTAGAAAAGAAATTATTTCCTAAAAGAGAACGAGATAGCACTATCCAGCGTGAAAATTTAATAGATGAATTTTTAAGCGATAGATCAAGAATTATTTATTCATCATCATTTCGCCGATTAACTCAAAAAGCACAAGTTTTTTCCTTAGAATCAAATTCAAGTGTTAGAAATAGACTTACACATTCATTAGAAGTCGCAGATATAGGTAGAAGCTTAGCATATAAAATCGGGCAAGAATTATCAGATAAAAACCTGATAGAATCAAAATATATATTGCCAATAGTCACAATAATTGAAAATGCATGTTTGATACATGATATTGGGAATCCTCCATTCGGCCATTTTGGTGAATCAGCAATACAAGATTGGTTTAAAAACAAGAGTAAAGATATAATAGAAAAAAATTTAAACATTGAAAATCACGAAGATTATATTTCTGACTTCTTGCATTTTGATGGGAATCCTCAAGGATTTAGAATTCTTAATAAATTGCATTGCGAAAAAGATAAACATGGATTAAATCTTACTTACCCAACAATGCTTTGTACAATTAAATACCCAAGATCTTCAAACGAAACATGCAAAGTTAATAATAAAAAAGCTGGATATTTCAAGACAGAGAAAGATATTGTTGAAAGAGCATGGGAAGAATTAGAAATCAAAAGTAATACTAGATTTCCTTTTTTATATATTATGGAAGCTGCTGACGATATTTGTTATTGCTTGAGCGATATTGCAGATTCGATAGAAAAAGGTATTATAGATAGTACTTTATTTAAAAATCATTTTTCTAAATTTATCAAAGACAATAAATTGAATTATTCACTACCAGACAGAAAGATTGAATATTTTGGGATGGAAATATCTGTGAATTGGTCAAGAAAAATTTCACAAGAAGTTTCTGAGCATTTTGTTGCTAATTTTGACGATTATTTCGCTGGAGAAAAAAAAGAAATTATTGAAGATATTAATGCTGGTAAAATATTAAAAGAATTAAAAGCTTTTGCTAGAAAATATATTTATATCGCGCCTGAAGCGCAATATATAGAACTATCTGGATATCAAATTATTTCAGGACTATTAGATCATTTCTCTAAATTACTAATCATGAATGTAAATGATTTTCATAAATTCATTTATGATGATGATTCAGGCAAAGGATTTGATATTGAATGGAGATTATATAATCTTCTATCAAAACGACATATTAAAAACTATAAATATGAAAATATGAAGAGAAAAAATGATAATGAGTGGTTATTAAGAGCACATTTAATAACAGATTATATATCAGGTATGACAGATCAATATGCTCTTGAAGTATATCAAATGTTAGAAGGTATAAATATTAAAAGAAGAAGATGAAACATAACAAACGCATGCAACTGACAATTTTTTTGTCATAGTTTTTGATTACTCAAAAACTACGCCAACCCTACGGGACAAAATTGCAGCTGATGCGGTCGTTGCACTAAACCGCTGTAGCCAGCGGTGGAAGGGGCGTGTTTAT
>NZ_BAAHXT010000031.1:0-3574 GCF_054657935.1 Spirochaeta dissipatitropha
GATCTTTGACAGATAATAGAGATGGAGATTAACGAATGTGCGCGTAGCTAGCTGTTTGCGAGAGCAGTGTAGGCGCGCACGAAGAACCATGTAATTATTGTGCATGCACTTCCAATGATTTTGCACAATATAGCTGCGTTATAAAAGCTTTTCGTTTATACGAAAAATCCGAGCGCCGGATGATGAGCTTTTGATTCGCTGCGCAGCGGACATGGGGATACGAACATGTTTTATATACACATTGAATAAGTAATAGAAAAATATGGTCAAGCGAATAAGGGTCCATGGTGGATGCCTAGGAACTGTCTGGCGATGAAGGCCGTGGTAAGCTGCGAAAAGCAACGGGGAGGAGCACACATCCTGTGATCCGTTGATTGCCGAATGGGGTAACCCGACTGGGGTCATGCTCAGTCATCCATGCCTGAATATATAGGGTATGGAAGCGATACCCAGGGAACTGAACCATCTAAGTACCTGGAGGAACAGAAATCAACCGAGATTCCCAAAGTAGCGGCGAGCGAAATGGGAAGAGCCCAAACCTGTATGGTGTAAACAGTGCTGTGTTGCCATATGGGGGTTGTAGGGATATCGAGAGTAGTTGGCACTAACTGCTGCAGAGTCACAAACGTACATTATAGCGGAACGCTTCTGGAAAGGGCGACCAAAGAGGGTGATAGTCCCGTATGCGAAATAATGTGCACTCTGTCAGATATTACCTGAGTACGGCGGGACACGAGAAATCCTGCTGGAATCTGGGGAGACCACTCTCCAAGGCTAAATACACGACAGTTACCGATAGTGAAGCAGTACCGTGAGGGAAAGGTGAAAAGAACCCCGGTGAGGGGAGTGAAAGAGAACCTGAAACCATGGACTTACAAGCGGTCGGAGCCCTTTCGGGGGTGACGGCGTGCCTTTTGTAGAATGGGCCTGCGAGTTACTGTGCGAAGCAAGGTTAAGGGATAGGAGTCCCGGAGCCGAAGGGAAACCGAGTCTGAAAAGGGCGAATGAGTTTCGTGCAGTAGACCCGAAGCCGGGTGATCTATTTATGGCCAGGTTGAAGCTTTGGTAAAACAAAGTGGAGGACCGAACCCTAGTCTGTTAAAAAAGGCAGGGATGAGCTGTGAATAGGAGTGAAAGGCTAATCAAACCCGGAGATAGCTGGTTTTCGTCGAAATAGCTTTAGGGCTAGCCTCATATAAAACTTGCGGAGGTAGAGCACTGAATGGACTAGGGCCTGTCACAGGGTACCAAACCCAATCAAACTCCGAATGCCGTAAGTCAACGTATGGGAGTCAGACTGTGGGGGAAAAGCTTCATAGTCAAAAGGGAAACAGCCCAGACCGTCGGCTAAGGTTCCAAAACAATGCTAAGTGGAAAAGGAAGTGCGATTGCAAAGACAGCCAGGAGGTTGGCTTAGAAGCAGCCATCCCTTAAAAGAGTGCGTAATAGCTCACTGGTCGAGTAGTCGTGCGCCGATAATGTAACGGAGCTAAGCATTGTACCGAAGCTGCGGGTCAGTAGTTTACTACTGGCGGTAGACGAACGTTCTGTAGGCCGTTGAAGGTGTTCTGAGAGGAATGCTGGAGGTATCAGAAGCGAGAATGCAGGCATGAGTAACGAAAAGAGGGGTGAGATCCCCCTCCGCCGAAAGCCTAAGGTTTCCTGGGTAAAGGTCATCTTCCCAGGGTTAGTCGGCCCCTAAGGAGAGGCAGAAATGCGTATCCGATGGGAAACGGGTTCATATTCCCGTACCTTTGTATGTTTCGAAGGGAAGACGCATGAGGTGAAGCCCGGCCGGGCGATGGTTGTCCCGGTCGAAGCAGCAAGCCGTTGAGATCAGTAGGCAAATCCGCTGATTGAGGTGAGCTGTGAACGCGAGCGGAGCTACGGCAAAGCGAAGCGGGTGTAGTCAAGGTGCCAAGAAACACTCTCTAAGGTTAGGCATACAAAGACCGTACCGCAAACCGACACAGGTAGGCGAGATGAGTATTCTCAGGCGCTCGGGAGAACTCGCGTTAAGGAACTCGGCAAAATGCATACGTAACTTCGGGATAAGTATGGCCTGGTCTGGATCTTCACCGGTTTAGATCAGGTTGCAGTGAAATGGCCAAAGCGACTGTTTACCAAAAACACAGGTCTCTGCGAAATCGTAAGATGACGTATAGGGACTGACACCTGCCCGGTGCCGGAAGGTTAAGAGGAGCGGTTAGTCGTAAGACGAAGCTGTGAATTGAAGCCCCGGTAAACGGCGGCCGTAACTATAACGGTCCTAAGGTAGCGAAATTCCTTGTCGGGTAAGTTCCGACCCGCACGAATGGTGTAACGACTTTGGCACTGTCTCAACGCGAGACCCGGTGAAATTGAAGTATCGGTGAAGATGCCGATTACCTGTGGTTAGACGGAAAGACCCCGTGAACCTTTACTGCAGCTTAGCATTGAAACTTGGCCCTACATGTGTAGGATAGGTGGGAGACTGCGAACTGTGCACGCTAGTGTGCAGGGAGTCGTTGGTGAAATACCACCCTTGTATGGTTAGGTTTCTAACGCGCACCATGAAGCTGGTGTGTGGACAATGTTAGGTGGGCGGTTTGACTGGGGCGGTCGCCTCCTAAAGAGTAACGGAGGCGCGCGAAGGTTCCCTTGCGCTGGTTGGAAATCAGCGTGAAAGTGTAAAGGCATAAGGGAGCTTGACTGCGAGACGTACATGTCGAGCAGGTACGAAAGTAGGTCTTAGTGATCTGGCCGTGGCGAGTGGAAGCGCGGTCACTTAACGGACAAAAGGTACTCCGGGGATAACAGGCTGATTTTGCCCAAGAGTTCATATCGACGGCAAAGTTTGGCACCTCGATGTCGGCTCATCGCATCCTGGGGCTGGAGCAGGTCCCAAGGGTATGGCTGTTCGCCATTTAAAGCGGTACGTGAGCTGGGTTCAGAACGTCGCGAGACAGTTCGGTCCCTATCTGCCACAGGCGTTGGATGTTTGAGAGGATCTGCCTTCAGTACGAGAGGACCGAGGTGGACAAACCTCTGGTGTACCAGTTATCGTGCCAACGGTATGCGCTGGGTAGCCAAGTTTGGACGGGATAACCGCTGAAAGCATCTAAGCGGGAAGCCTTCCTCAAGATGAGACATCCCTGAGTCTTAAAGACTCCTGAAGGAACCAGAGAGATTATCTGGTTGATAGGCTGGCGGTATACGCATGGTAACATGTTCAGCCGACCAGTACTAATTTTCCGTGAGGCTTGACCATATTTTTCGATTATTTCTTTATGTGTAAAAACAGACTGCAGCACGACAGGCGAGTAATCGCCTGCAGCGCTCGGTTATCCGTTAATCTTCATCTCTATCGTCACGAGCGCCATGCGAAAAAGCAATTTTAGCATATGAGCGTGAGCGGCGCGCAGCATACAGCTTGTCTGACAATCTATGCGCGCCGACATCGTGACGAACAACAACAAAGGTATTTTTGCCTGGTGACAATAGCGAGGGGGATCCACCCGTTCCCATTCCGAACACGGAAGTTAAGCCCCTCTGCGCCGATGGTACTGCAGTTCGCTGTGGGAGAGTAGGTCGT
>NZ_BAAHXT010000032.1:0-3276 GCF_054657935.1 Spirochaeta dissipatitropha
TGTGTTTGGTGCAGACCATTGTTCTGCACTTCCAATCTGAGAATTTCCAATCAGATTGCGTACTATCTCTGGCATGATCTGTCAGCACAAGACTCAGGAATCGAACTAAATCGAGGCCGGGCTCACTTTATGTCTTGACGGCAGGAGGCCTTATATGTGTTAGGTTTTTTCGACAATATTTCTGTATTTGGTAATTTCTTTTTCAACATCTTTTCTTTTTTCTGAAACATATTTTTTGATTACCAATATTTTTTCATCTCTACTTAGCTTTGTCTTTTCATCGAACAGGTTAACACGACTTTTTAATGATACATTACATGTCCTACATGACAAAGCCAAATTCTCATCACTGTCTTTACCACCAGCGTTTTTTGGAATTATATGATCAATATTCCATTCTTTATAACTCTCAACTGAATCTAATAAATACTTACCACAGTACTCACAATGGAACTTTGCACGTATACCAACAAGAATATCTCTTTCACCCCATTTACCAGTTTTCAATAGTTCAGAAAAAATAATATCTTTGTTATTTCTCATACACCCTCATAAGGAATTAACTTGATTAATAGAATTAATAAAATATTCATTATACATACTAATCTTCTAATAAATCTATTACTAATCCCCACTTGTTTCGATTTGAATCATACTTACCTTTCAATTTTTTCCTATTTGGTAAAGGGAATAAATTATCTTTGGTCTGACCACTAGTAATAACTTGCTCAATCATATTCTTTGTAAATACAAATATTTCATTATCTTTATATTTTATAGAGTCTTTTTGGGATATTTTTCCTATATTTCCGATAATAAGTATCGCAATATCAAAATCTAAATTACTAAATCTAAACCCATCACTATCTACAGCTGATCTATATTTTACTTGTATTTTACAAGATCTAGAGTTAACAATATTTTGAGCTAATATATCATAGCCTGGCATATTTCTACTTGCCAAAGCTGTTGGATAACCTAATTCCAACATAATATAACCTTGAACAAATATTTCAGCTCCTTCTGCTCTGATTGAGGAATCACTTTTCTTATCTAATTCCATTTTTTCTCCGCGCCGAAGGCGTCAACCTAACGACGTCTTGAGCGGATTTTTCGGCCTGGGCGATTAGCCCAGGATTGGCATGTGTTTTTGCATCTGCAAAAACCATGACAAAAGAAAAATTCCGTTCGAAGACATTGTTATATTGCCCTAAGTGAAAAACGCTATTGTTTCTTCAATTGCACCGAAACATCCTCGAAGATAATTGAAATCTGCATCCGAAATTTCACCAGCATGTGCATCTACTCGAAACTTATTAATGGCTTTGAGAATGTTGATTAATTCATTTTTATCTTTTTGGAAAATATTTTGGAAGGCGTTCCAATTGTTATCAATAATTGTAATTAAATTATTGAAATAGATATTGTTCTTTTGAGGGTCGAATAAATCTTTATACGATAAAAGCTTTGCTTTTTTCTTATCTGAATCCTTTAAGGCTGAGATGACTTCGTCTATCGCATTTCTTCCAAGGTGAGACTGAAGAGTTTGTCTAACAATGATTCTTAGCTCTTTTTCAAGTGTATTTCTCCGTGTTGAAATTTCATTTAATCTTGCCTCACTACTATTGGTTACCAATCTATACTTGTTCTTTTTTATAAGATACTCTCTAATTTCTTCTATTATAAAATCGTAATTATTATTTACTTTTTCAATTATTCCATAACCCAAAAGATGCTGAATCATCTCTGGCGCTCCATCTGCAAAGGTTCTGAATGTATCCAAATCCTCGAGAGCCAGAAATTCAAGCAGAGAATATTCATCCTCGTATTCTTCTTGAAGCACACCAATTATCATTTCAATGTATTCTGTTTTTTCAGAAAAAAGTTTTTTAGCAATGGAATATGTGGATTTATCAACGTGATAGGGTCTTGCCGGAAACTCACGACAGATTAGGCTACATATTTGTCGTATTAAGAACGGATGACCGCCGTAATCCTCATTTAATTTTGAATAAATTGTCTCTTTGAACGTAATCCCCATAATCCGTCCCAATTTCCTGACCATATCTCGAGTCTGCTGGACATTAAAGCCTGGTACATAGCTGTATGTAATTTGGTTAAATATGGGGTTATCGCTTCCATTAATCCGTGGTTGTTCAATACTGCGAGGATTAGTACCCGCAATCAATAGAGTAAAAAAATCAGTCTTTTGATAGATAGCTCTTATTGTTTGCCAGAAATAGATAAAGTCATCCCCGTCTTTCCAATGAGAAACAGTCGAGGAATCAAAAGTAATACGTTCTATTTCATCAATAATAATTATTAATTTGTTTGCAGACAGGTGTTCAACAATTGATTTTAAATCTTCCTCAAAAAATATCCCCGTATTCTCTATTGAATATTCTTGTTCCTGATGTGTTTCGCAGTCTATATTATTTTGTGATTTTAATTCTCTAATCACAAAATACAGAGCTTTGTTCCAGCGGCGTTGATTAAAACTTGTATTCTGACAGTCAATAAACACTGAAAAAGAATTCACTCGTCGTACTGCACGTGAAACACCAAATACAATAGATGTTTTTCCAGTTCTTCTGAGTCCAAAAATACCGAAATTTTCATTTGATTTATGCCGACTCAGCACATCATTAATTATTTCACTCCGTCCATAAAAATAAAGGTCTTTTTTCAGCGGGCCTTTAAAATCAAATAAGTCACGTGAGTATAAATGTTCACGAAATCTATTGCGGAAAAAATAGGGATCAACCGTTAGATTTTGTATTAATTCTCTATATGTAAATGGGATTATATTTGGAGATTCGGGATCTGCTTTTAATAGGTCGATTATTTTATTTGATATTTGAGGATCCCTACTTATCAGTACAGAACAAATCCTTTCTAGACGGTAATCTTCGACTTTTGAATATATATGTGAGAAAGCATCTATAGTTCTTGGCTGAAAATCTTCATAGTCACTAAATAGACAGATTATTTCGAGTTCAATATTAAATTGCTGAGCAAACTGTGTAGTTGGCTTGAAGAGAAAATATCTATACTTGCTTTGTGTAGAAAGTGAAATTTCTTTACCACCATTAGTTACATATTGCTCCTTCGATAGTAAATCCACGATCTGCCGTTCATCTGTTCTTAAATGAGTCGTAACCACGCTTGGATTTAATCCAGGATACACTTTATCTTTTTCCATTATTATCTCCAATTAATATATAAAATTAATTATATTTGTATGCTATAATTCACATTCTGACAATTCTGAGTCAA
>NZ_BAAHXT010000033.1:0-3212 GCF_054657935.1 Spirochaeta dissipatitropha
TCCGCTGACCTGCTGCGCATTGTTATACACATAGGCTTCTGCTTATAATCATAGCTATAGTAGCGGGAAGTATTATATGCATTCCGACTCGTAATCAGCCGTGTCCATTCTGTTGTTTTTTAAGGCGCGTACCGGCAAACCGAGGTCGTGCGCCCGAAGTACTTTCCAGCCATTCCAACTGAACGCCTCCATGCCGGTACCCGGCTCTCCGCTACAAGTCCTCGTCCGGGCTGTTCGGAGTCAACATCATTCATTGGTTCCCCTGAAAGAACTACCGCTATGCAATGGCAATCGGCTCTCGGGCTTCGTCACCTACGCCCGGCCGATTCCCCCCGGACTGTGGGCTTTCCGCTGCGATCCGTCGCGCAACCGGTCGGCTTTGTACAATTATTTGTAGATGAGGATTTTGTACAGGGTTTACGTGTTGAGGATGTCGAACTGGTGGACAATAGCTTTGTCAGCGACGAGCTTCTGGATCGCGAAAGTGATGTTATCTATAAAATCGATCTGCCTGGCCGTGAGGTGTATGTCTATGTGCTGCTGGAATTCCAGTCCACCCCGGACAAGACCATTCCAGTGCGCATGCTTTTGTACATATTACAACTGTATGACCAGTTGTTTCGCAGCAGCACCAAGGGAGTATTGCCGGCGGTATTTCGCGTTCTCTTGTATAACGGCAGCCGTAACTGGACCGTGCCAGGCAACATCAGCGAGCTGATTGCACCTAAAATTCCGGCAAGGTACATCCCGAGCTTTGAGTACTACTCCATCATTGAGCGCAACATACCACCGGAAAAGCTGAAGCGCATCAAGGGACTGATAGCAGCTATTATGTATCTGGAACAGCAGGATGACGATAATGGATTACGGCAGACAATAGACACCGAAATCGACATGATTGCTGAGGAACAACCCGAGCAGCTACGGCAGTTCAGCCTCGTATAGAAACAAATTATCAGCCTTATGGATCTATTTCCAATGAGTCAATAATCTGCTTCCAGGAACTATACAGATAAATAAGTTCTTCAGGAATGCCTTCAGCTTTTCCATCTACAAGGACATTCCATAAAAGAGTCTGATGGTCATAGCTTTTCCAGTACCACTGGTTTTCTCTTTGTTCAAGGTAATCTGGAGCAAGAAAATTAATGATTTCATCATCTTGTTCGATATAAGCAAGCTGCATGCGGACTAATTTATCCGGAGCAAGTGCGCGTAATCCAAACGCAAAAATGCCAGTGTATTTTCCATCTGTGTTAGCTGTGTGAATTTCCATGAAGTGTTCAGCATCAATTTTTCCTTCTTCATTCCAGATTTTGACTACGGACTCTCGTACATGTGTTAAGCGATGAAATGCTTCAATGGTATGTGATGATTGTATTTTTAAATCCACATCATATAGTTCTAAGTACTCAATTCTTTCTTTTTCAAAATTCTCCTGTAACCCTTCCTTTGTATACCCTTTTTCTCTCATGCTAAAATCTATAAATATCGCTGGAACAGGGCCAGAAAATGGTAAATCATAATAATTATTAGTGGTTGCTGCAAAAAAATAAGAGCCAGTAGATGCATTATCCACTGCCCCATTAAACCGCCATCTTTTGTGATTTTCTGGTTGAATATCAATAACACTGATAGAATCTCCAGGGATTGTAACACGTATGTATCCGTCAGCCTCTGAAGTTATCTGATGAGCAACACCTGCGCTGTTGCATGAAACAAACAACAACCCTGTGATTAGTGTGACTTTTATAACATTGAAATTTTTGTTTGTCATACAATCCTCATTTCTATTTTTTAGGTTTCCAGTCCAGACCTCGAGTTGGTCCAAGTCCCTTTTGTGCAGCAGTAAAATCTTCGTCAATATTTCTATTTGTCCCTGACAGTGGATCATGAGCTGTCCCATCTCCTTGG
Organism: Spirochaeta dissipatitropha; assembly: GCF_054657935.1. NCBI lineage: Bacteria > Pseudomonadati > Spirochaetota > Spirochaetia > Spirochaetales > Spirochaetaceae > Spirochaeta > Spirochaeta dissipatitropha. The sequence goes on from NZ_BAAHXT010000033.1 coordinate 1,912, forward strand.
TCAAGGAGAAAATGCCCAGGGTATCCAAGTCCGCTTCTATCCTCTGCATGAATAACATGATCTGCATCATTATCAGGATTATAGGTGAAACTTCCATCATCATCTAAACCAATAGCTTTTGCCATAGAGTTTGCAGCTCCTGACCAACTATCAATATATGCGTTTGTTTTGTTGACATGGCCATCGCTAATCGACTGTCCTACCATGCTATTATATGCATTATCTTCAAGTGCCTTTTGTTTTGTATCCGTATATTGTGTGGAAACAGCATTAGCTATCGAAGTAACAGCACATGCTTTGCTAGCAAAAGAAGCACCGAATTCCTCTTTAGCTCGATCTTGTGTCCATAGTGTTGGTTCCGGGCTGTCTGGTATTGCATGGCCACCAGTCGCAGCATCCGAACTTCTTACAGCCTCCAACCCCAACGGATCCACAAAGTTCACCGGATCATTACCTACATAGGCATACCAGTTTGTGCCATCACGTATCGGATCCACCGTAGTAAACCGGGCTTGCATCGGGGCGTAATCCCGAAAGCCATAATCATACATTCCTGTTATGGGGTCGTAGGGTTTTCCTGTGTAACCAAAGAATTCAGGAGAATGGGTTCCAATAGAAGCACCAAAGGCATCGTAGCTGTATTCACGGGAAGCCATGCCGAATCCTGTCATGCTTGATTCTCTCACCACCGATCCCAGGCGGTCATGGCTATAGATAATGTTGCTTCCTGGTGCTGCCTGACTGCCTGGCAAACTGCCGGTTTGTGCACTGATTCTGCTTGCTGCACGACCCTGAGCATGGATAATGCGGTAGCTATCGCCGAATAATGTCCCCCCATTATGTTCTGAACCAGGAGCAGGACGGTAGCGTGTTCCTCCGGGGTCGGAGGGGGCTTTCTGTAAATCATTTCCTGTGCTTACTGAACTGAACTGCAGACGTGCAAACGAGAACCCCATACCTTCATACTCATAGAACTCATACCGGGTTTCGGGAAGCGCATTGCGGGTATCGCGGGTATTGCGGGCTGACAAGGACACCCGTCTGCCAAGTCCGTCATAACGATAGTTCTGGATTATTTCCGGATCTTCGCTTCCGTTTTTGCTCAGTCGCAGATCGACACGCTGATACTCTGCAACCCTGTTGTCCGGGGTGTAGCTGTAGCTTATGAGCTCCTTGTCGGTATATTCCTTCAGCAGATTGCCGTTCACATCATAATCGTAGTGCCGCTGTCCTGCCTGTGTCAAACGATTGGCGGTATTATATGTGTAAATAATGTTTCCGAATGGATTTTCTACTGTAGA
>NZ_BAAHXT010000034.1:0-3183 GCF_054657935.1 Spirochaeta dissipatitropha
TATCGATTGTGGCAGCTGGATCAACAGCCGATCCATATAACTATATAGCCTGAACCTGCGGAACATGTTGAGTAATGATACCTGTTACGGAACGAACATCAAGCTGAATCATACAAAAAGTATCCGTTGATCAGAATGCAAAGTCATGGGCAGGTTCATAGATGTCGGAGAACAGGAAATCAGAGAAATATTCACATAGCCAATAATTATGGCCCTACAAAATCAAGAACAAACTGCGAAAAGCTCGGTGTGATCCGTCAGGCATAATCACCGTTGCCTATTGTGTAATTGGTGACAGAATTTGCTGTCATGCCTCCTTCTATGCTGATCCAGAAATGTCGAGACCTTTATCCCGCATCTTTCTGGCAGCTTCACGGGCTTTCTTCTGCATTCCCTTTTTCATACCCTGCTTTATACCACGTGTTTCTGCATCATGCAGACGTGTACCCACATCCTTCGGCTATTTCTCTCGAGCCTCGGCCATATCCATGAGGGCGTCATTGGCGGTAAAGTCCTGTTGGAACTGGGATTTGTGAGTGTGATTTTATATTAGTTGCCGTAATGGCTACGGCACTGGGCTATTTCCATCTGTCCTGATTTTATACGATACACCAGCCGGTTTGCTTCATCAATCCTTCGGCTCCAGAAGCCTGCCAGGTTTCCGGATAAAGCCTCCGGTTTGCCTATGCCAGCGTTGCCGTTGCGATCAATATCCTGAATCAACATGTTTATTCGCTTCAATGTTTTTTTGTCTTGGGTTTGCCAATAAAGGTAGTCTTCCCATGCTTCATCGGACCAGATTTTATTCATCATCAAGCTCTATGGGATTTCGTATTTTGCCTTTACCAGCTTCAAGTTGAGCAATAGACTTCATGAGCCGGGCTTGATTTGTCTCTTGGTAAAATGGGTCAGAAGCAATTTCAAAAGGTATTTTCCCTTGGCGGACAACCGTTTTGGTGAAGATCGTGAAGGCAGTTGTCATATTCAACCCCATATCATCAAATAGCATTTCTGCTTGCTTTTTCAGATTCTCGTCCATACGTATGGTAATGCTTTTTGTAGCCATAATAATCACCTCTCTATATTACAATGTACTGCTAATAATGTACGTTGTCTATACAGAAGAGAATTGTGCATTGTTTATACGTCTCTATTCTCATCACCAGCAGGACTTCCTGAGCCCTGGATAGTACGATTATGGGGTTCATTTCCAGTTTTGCTGTGCACAAAATACAGCGTGGTCACGGTTTGCAAAAACCGTACTGTGAGCTACACATTATTCGAGATTGTCGTAATTTTGTACTACTTTCTATGATAATCTGCTATTCCTCTGCTTCATTGCCCAAATCCCGGATTTCCTGCTCGGACAGGCCGGTGATCCTTGAAATCAAAGCAATGTCGAGACCTTCATCCCGCATCTTTCTGGCAGCTTCACGGGCTTTCTTCAGCATACCCTTTTGCATACCCTGCTTTATACCACGTGTTTCTGCATCATGCAGACGTGTACCCACATCCTTCTGCCATTTCTCTCGAGCTTCGGCCATGTCCATGAGGGCGTCATTGGCGGTAAAGTCCTGATAGACTTGGTGAGCCCTCCCTATTGCAGGATTATCCTTTAACAGTACTGTCATTAGTTCCTCCTCAAGGTTACCTTCGTTTTCAAAGTAATAGCACCATGCATCCAAACTGTCCTTTACATCACTGGCATGTTCCCGATGATTCTTGGGCACCTCAATAAAATGGATCTGCAGGTGCTCGGTCAGTACGAACTCCGGCGCATCCTGCTCGGTAATCTGAAAAAAACTATGGTAGCCGGGTAGTTGCGGAAAGATCTCGAAATTCAGCAGGTTGATGCAGATTGTCGGTGTCAGCTCAGTAAAGAATTTACCCGATTTGAGTTGATCCGAGTAGTTCTTGGCCCAGTAGTAGAGGCTGCGGTGAGCGAAGCTGGCATTAGAATCGACCTGGACTTCCACGTTAATCCATCGTCCTGTCTTGTCTTTCGCTTTGACGTCGAGAATACTTTCCTTGTCACCCTGTACCGCTGCCAGGTTAAAGGGATTGCGGATTTCAAGATCAACCACAATCTCGTGACCTTTCTGCACAAAGACCGCATTAATAAAATCAATAGATACCGGACAAAGATATCTGCCATTGGGTTTAACGGACGGTCTTTAGTGCTCATGTGTATAGTGTACTCCTGTTCATCCGGGGAATCAATATGCACCATGTAACCTGTGAGTCTCCGCACTCCGCATTTTGCTTTCGAACTCCGGGTTATGAGGATGATCCGTGATGTAGACTCCTGAAGTGATTTTTTCTGTACTGGATGTGGATGATGTGCCTGCAATTATATATGCACCGACTCTCGTGTATCCTCGCGATGCTCGCCGTCGAAATCTGGAAGGTGCAGTAGTCCTTGAGGTGGATATCGGAGCAGATGGAAGGCTCATAAATATTCGTGTTGTAACAGCCAGCGCCAGCATTTTTGAGGACAGTGCCCTGGAACACATCCGTAATGCCCGCTTCTCACCCGGACGCGTCGCAGGAAGAGCAATTCCGGTGCGAATGCTCATGCAAAATGTAATTTTGCAAAAAGCTCAGTAGGTTGGATTCAATTATTCAATTTATTCTTGCCTTATCGAATTGTCGATAAGATTTTCTCAGTGAATTCCAGCAGGTCATTACTGCTTGTGGTGATGACCGATGATACGATGTCAATTTCTATGTCCTGGTACTCATGGACCGCAAGATTACGAAAGCCGATCATTTTTTTCAGTCCAGTTGCGAGTTCTCTGGAAATGATTGTCTGCTTTGCCAGAAGGTCAAAACTGTGACTTGCAGATTTTGGCAAGCCGAGTTTCCTTTGTCGCACAAGGTGATTGGCAAGGTCAATTGTCTGCTCACATGCTCTGGTGATATTCAATATTGCAGCATCCTGACGCGTATAATCACTTGAGAAAGTATCGCCTGCAGCGATATATTCCTGTCTTGCACGTTGAATACAGCGCTGAATACTTTCTACTTTGGATAGAATTACTTCACTCATATCTGAACCACCCGCCCTGAGGACAGTACATCTTCAATTATCCCTGCCCGTTGCTGGTTTAACTCCTGATAGTAAGACAAAGTGAGCATCTCGAAGGTATCTGCTGCAAACTGATCCCTGGTGTATATCCGTGC
>NZ_BAAHXT010000035.1:0-2711 GCF_054657935.1 Spirochaeta dissipatitropha
AATTGTTCAATACCTCTCCGAAGAAGAGGGGGTGAATGTCACACAGGCTACACTCAGTCGCTTTATGGTGAAGCACATATCTGATTCACATTCTAATCCTGCAAAGCCAGCAAAGGAACAGAGCCGGGAGAAATCCCAGAACGGAAAGCCGGCTCCGTCTATCTTTGAGAAAAAAAAGAAAGCGGAGGTGGATCTTGATGATCTTTTAAATGAGGACTAATACATGAAATATATCGTACTGAGCTATACAGGCACGGTTGGTAAAACCACCCTTGCAGCGAACCTGCTGCGCCCACGGATGAATGACGCAACTGTCATTGCTATCGAATCAATAAATGAAAGTACGGAAGAGCTTGGAATTGAGTCAGAAAAACTTTCTGGACAGCGATTCAAGGAGCTGTTCTCGAAACTGCTGTATCTCGATGATGCGATTGTAGATGTCGGAGCAAGCAACATCGAAGCTTTTCTGGACGGTCTTGCAATGTATGAAGACAGTCACCTTGAGTTTGACTTTTTTATTATCCCCGTCACTCCAGGCACAAAAGAGCAAAAAGAAACAATCAGTCTGCTGCTCACACTGCAGAACTATGGCATTAATCCGGATAAGATCAAGATCGTGTACAATCGCGTAGAGTCAGATGTCGAGCTTGAGTTTGATCTGCTCTGCCGCTTTTTTCGTAAAAACCCGGAATACGATTTTAACCCTGGCCTTGCTATTAAAGAGAACGAACTCTTCGATGCACTGGCAATACAACGTAAAAGCATTCATGAAATTCTATCCGATCAAACTGATTACCGACAGCAGCTGCGAGATCTTCATAAATCAGCAGATAAGAAAGATCGATCTAAATTAATCGAAGCATATACGACTCGATCACTCGCACGCAGTGTCGTAAGAAATCTCGATGAAGTATTCAATGCAATGTTTGAAGCGGAGGTTGCCCATGTCTGAATCAATGAACTTTAAGGAAAAAACATATCAGCTGATTTATGAAGAATTCAGTACTGTGCTCGATCGAATCGAAGAAGTAAAAAATGGGCTCCCCGATGCGACCCGGGAAGCTGCAGAAACAATTACAGACGGCTTCTCTACAGCAGTCACAGAAGCAGAACAGAAACTCAAACTGCTTAAAAATGAAATCGATGAAGCATATTGTAGCTTCAAGGATGTCAATGAAGACATGTTCATTGAAGTAGAAAATCATTTCAATAAATGTGAACAACGATTGTATGGACCGATGCACGAATACCTCGATGTGTTATCGAATGCGGAGAAGCTCCTGGAAATGTTCACAACACAAATGGAGAAGTATGCTGACGAAGTAACCGAAAAAATTGCCGCATCAGCTCGTGTTGAAGCTGCATACGCTGTTATCGCAGCTGGCAAAGCTGGGGTCCAGGCAGAAGTAATGCCGATGCTGACAGAAGCACGATGTCAGCTCGACAATGCGCTTGAGCAGCTCGTAAATACCGTACATGAAAGCCAGAACAGTCTTCACAACAGCGCAGCGAATCTTGATGAAACAGCACAAGCAGCCACGAAAGCCCTTACAGATAGACTCGGACAATTCATTGCCGGCTCAAGAGTGAAAGTCGCATTGGCCGCAGCTTCTGTAATCCTCGTCAGTGGAATAGTGCTTGGCTCAGCTGTTGCTACCTTCAGCATGCACCGGTTTATTCGTTACCAACAGTTACCTGAGTTAGCAGAGCTCCAGGGAAATGCAGAAAACGGTGATCTACAGGAAGCTGAAATTCTTCAGTTTGAATAGTAGAAAAAATTATTAGCAATTTGCCACGTATTTGGGTTTGGGGATCTCCATGATATAATAGAGCATACCCCACCCACAAAAGGAGAGTGAATGAGATCAAGCCGTATTGAATTCTTCCCCGCCTTCAGGCAAGAGAGCTGCCATGAATGAAGAGAACAAAAAGAGAGGTTTCAATTCCTACCAGGCCCTGTACGAAAGCGCATCAGTCGATGGATTAGAATTTTTTCTCAGCACTGCAATAGAAGAAATTCTACAGAATCTTGCCTGTTGTCCCGACGACAACGGTCGGATCGCCAATGATCCGGATATGTTTTTCACAGGTATTATGAATAATTTTTTCCGGGAGGATAATATGAGTGATTTATGGAAAGATATTCGGGCAGGAGTGAGTGACGAGCTTATAATTTCTGAATACAAGAAAGTTGATCCTGATCTCAAATATGTAAAATGGTGGTACGGTGAAGATTGCGAGGATCTCATACTCCCACACGGAATTGAATATCATCTTGTCGATGTAATTTTCGCCCACTGGTCGGCATACGACAGACGCCTTACCGGAGATTTAAATGAAACCGGCCAACTGGTGCACCGAGTAATTCGCCTATTACGTGTCTCTTTCTCCGAATTACGCCGACTGGATAGATTATTCCATTTCAAACCACACGAATCCATGCATGCCGTAGTCAACAATATGATCTACGCCACATCGCCCAGGGAAACAGAATTTTTCTCCCACTTTGAACCACCGGCATACGACACGGACGGCAACCTTCTATCCGAAGGGGTCGGACTGAGTGTGTAATTTGATAGCCGGATGGATTTCGTCCGGCTTTTTTTATTAACCTATATGCCGTATATGGTAAACCAGTTATTATCACCGCTTCAACTCATGTTTATATGCTCGCCTTGGAACTCAGTCTAAAATATCTTTGAGAAAAATAG
>NZ_BAAHXT010000036.1:0-2351 GCF_054657935.1 Spirochaeta dissipatitropha
ATGGGTTTTCTATGGCCGCAACGACCATCTGTTGTCTGTATTGTAGGATTGTTCGATTCAAAATGCCAGTGTTCAGGAGGCATGAAGGAATTTTTTTGGATGCGAAGGGTGCTTTTCCGCGGATTTTCATTCGTACAGAAAGTCTGAGTACATACCTGTTCCACCCATTCATGTGAAAACGGGTTATGGTGAGAAAAATAATTTTGTGTAGGTTCATACTACATCTGTTTTTTCTGCACACACTTACCCAGCTCCCATTGTTATTGGACTCAGCTGATGGTCATATTTTTCAATCCATGTACGAATGATCCTCCGTTTCAGAGTAGTCCGACAGGTTCTCCAGGTATCTGCAGCATGAAGGACTAATTCCTGACCACAGTCTGGACAGGGGTGAACATGCGATTTTGCAACATCACATGATATGCGTTCATTATCGGAGAGAGCACATCCAGTAGATTTCAACAGAGTCCTGACGGCCAGGAGATTCTCCTGCTTGTTCTTGTTCGCCATAAAACCAAAATACCTGATCTTCTTGATCCCCTTGGGGATCATGTGCAAAAGGAATTTTTTCAGGAATTCCTCAGTAGGTAAGCAGAGCTGTTTCTTGCAATGACCGTTTTTTCGGTCTATCCATGAGAAGGTAACAGTTGTTTCATCGTATGCAACGATACGTTGTTCACTTAATCCCACTCGATGGGTATACCGGCCAAGGTAAGAAACTACCTGAGCAGGACTGCCAAAGGGGCGTTTCGAATACACTACAAATTTTTTCCCTGCTGCCCTACGCAAAGCCGTTTGGATTTTTTCTGGACCTGTTTCATACAGTTTTCCCTGGTTGTGCAGTCCTTGTAGTCCTGAGAGAAGTTTTCCCCGAAATACTGCTGATAATTTTCTGACCGGAAGCAGATAGCTTGGGTTTCCCTGGATCCATTTGGTGTATTCCGGGTTTGGTCCACCGCCGGGAACAATACAGTGAATATGCGGATGGAATGCCAATTTCTGATTCCAGGTATGCAGAATACTCAATCCCCCTAAACGAGCCCCCAGGTTTTCAGGACGAAGGGCTACCTCTGTCAGAGTTTCATGAACACAGCGAAACATTTCCCTGTAGAACACAGCTTTGTTCGAATAAGCCATATTTCTTAGTTGATAGGGTATGGTGAATACCACATGAAAGTAAGGACAAGGTAATAATTCGTTTATTCGCTGGCTGACCCAGCGCGCGCGAGCAGCTCCCTGGCATAAGGGACAGTGCCGATCCCGGCATGAATTATGATGAACTTCCCGATGGCCACAGCGGCACATCATGAGATTACTTCCCAGTCTTCCAGTAGTGCAATCTCCTATTTTTGCCAGAACTGAACGTTCATTCGGATGTAACCACGGCAGATGTGTGCAATCCCGGGCAATCTTTCCAAGGATACTCATGCCCAATCCCCGGTCAAGCGGTCCAATGGGTTTGCTACACTTTGAAGGTGGTGTGTTGCTACATGTAGATACACCCCGGTTGTCTGAAGGTTGCTGTGTCCTAACAGAGCCTGAATCGTTCGCAGATCAGTTTTATCTTCCAACAGGTGGGTAGCAAAACTGTGGCGAAGCATGTGGGGAGTAACGGAGTAGTTAAATCCTGCTTCCCTGGAAAGACGATAAAACATTCGCTGTACTGTGGAATTATCAAGATGTGTTTCAGGTTTGCTACCGGGAAACAACCATGTTCGAGGTTTTATTTCACAGGCCTTCCAATACGCCCGGAGAATAGTCAGAAGCTGTGGGCTTAGTTGAACCTGGCGCGGTTTGGCCCCCTTGCCCCGACGGATGTGAATGATCATTTTTGCACTATCAATATCAGTAACTTGAAGATTCACCAGCTCAGACAGCCGAATGCCCGTACTGTACAAGGTAGCGGTTACAGCATAATAGCGTGGATTGCGGCGGGAAGCCTGCAGGAAATCCTGTATTTCCTGACGGGTAAGAACCTTTGGGAGTTTCCTTTTCCGCCGACCAAAGGGAATGTAATCCACTGACCAGTCACAATTACGAACGTTCTGGAAATAGAAACGTAGGGAGCTGACCATTTGATTGAACAAAGACCAGGAAACGCCTTGGGATATCAGGTGGTATTGCCAATCCTGGATTATCTGTGGCGTAACCTCATCCAGGGGCACCGAAAGGGAAGCGAAAAACCTCTGAAGGACAGAAACATAGGTTGAAATTGTTTTTTCTGCATAGTTTCGAATTGCCATGGCCTTTCTCATGGCTTGTAGTTCTGATTCGTACATAAAAACCTCCACCACTAAGGTGGCAGAAGTTTCTTATGGAGGGAATATCAGGAACTGGAGTAGCTTGCGCGA
>NZ_BAAHXT010000037.1:0-2291 GCF_054657935.1 Spirochaeta dissipatitropha
AAAACGTGGGGTCTGTGTTCCATATCCATAAAGGAGGCTCCTGTATAGATTGCTCGAGGAAAACACATGCATCGTAATATAAGACATACTTGCAATGGCACACAAACTGCCTTATCATGTGTTTATGCAATTTTTCTGCATCAAACGACGTTTAGGAGCTCGATTGTGATACTGGACTTCGAAATAGGAAATTATCGTTCCTTTAAGGACCGTATTGTGTTCTCAGCACAGGCAGATCCGCGACTACGCTCCCATAGAGAAAATATTGTAACAGCGGAAAAACTATCGCTGCTGCGAGCCACCCTTCTGTACGGTCCGAATGCGGGTGGGAAATCCAATTTTGCACGTGCCTACTACGCGATGCTGTCTTTAATAAAAGACTCTTTTCAACAAGAAGGGCTACTTTCTAAAATATACGAGCCCTTTTTACTGAATGAGCATAACAGCACCGAGCCAACACATCTGCAACTGACCTTTCTACTGACAACAGAGCCTCAAATAATCTGCAGACTTGGCTTTGAGTTTACTGAAGGACAGGTTCTTCACGAGTGGCTCTACCAAAAAAATCTCGCAGCTAAATCAAGAGAGGTCCTGATTTATGAGCGGACGGGTACGGAGATTACCTCGGGTCAACAGCTCCCGAATCGTGGGGTTATATCTACTATCGAAAAACAGAACCTCTTGCGGCCCGATTGTTTATTATTCTCTCTGCTGGAATCACTGAACAACTCATTGATTTCCCGCATCAATAAAGATTTTTTTCAGAAATCTATTTCAGCAAGTGCTTTGTTTCTCAGTCAAAACTCATTTCTGCCCAAATCGATCCTGGATGACAGCAGTATAAAGGAAGCCTACCTGTATCTGCTGCGAAAAGCTGACACCGGAATCGAGGATTTTAAACTCGACGAAAACCCCCTACAGTCGAACAAACAGCAAATACTAACCGCACATTCAGTTCAACAAACAGATCAGGATTACCAGAAGTATTTCCAGATGGAAAGAATGGAATCCCAAGGTACAATCAAGATATTCCGGCTCATTGGCATCATTCTACATACCCTCAAAACCGGAGGGGTCTTGATAATTGATGAAATCGACACCCAGCTACACCCCCATTTAACTCAATTGCTGTTTAATCTATTTAACGACCCTACCGTTAATTTAAAAAACGCCCAGCTGGTTGCTATATCTCATGAGCATGCATTACTTGATCACCCATCTATCAGAAAAGACCAGGTCTGGTTTATACAGAAAAATAAAGACATGGCTAGCGAGTGTTTTTCGCTGACGGATTTTGTCGACGAAAGAAGCGCTCACAGCTTCGGCAAACGTTACCTGTCAGGACAGTATGGAGCCGTACCGGCTATGGGTGATATTGCACTTTTTACAGAACAGTTATTCGGAGTTTCAGGTGAGTAGACCTACGGCAATCCCTCGTTCCAGGAGCAATAAGATACTTCTCCTCTGTCAGGGAAAGACTGAAGAAATATACTTCAAATCTTTCCCGGTAGTTACAGCCAGCAGGGAATGGTCTATCCGTGTTGAGGTTGAATCTCATGCGGTAGATCCTGAGCAATTAGTGGACAAGGCAATTAAACTGTCGCATTCAGGTGGAGTCCGAAATTATAATTCGGTCTGGTGTGTATTCGATAAAGATGATTTTAAGCAGAATTTCCGGTCTGCAATCAAAAAAGCCGATGTAAAGAATATTCAGACAGCCTTTTCGATAGAATCCTTTGAATTGTGGCTGCTACTCCACTTCCAGAAAGTATCAATAGACAGCCCTCTTGATCGTAAGGGATACATTCAGGTTCTGGATGCCCCGGACAGAATGCTCGGCTACTGTAAGGATGAAGCATGGCAGAAGGAAAACCTGGTCTTAAAAAATTTCAGTAAACACCAGCGCGACAAAGCAATACAGGGTTCCAAGGAGCTGGAAAGACATTCAAAAGCAAGCAACACACAGTTTCAGAAGCAGAACTGTACTATCCATAAAATAGTAGAATTTTTAGGATCCCTGTAGGCCGATGTCAGAACGATATACTTGAACACTCAAATCCAAACCATCGCGAACACTGGTCGCACAAGCCAGCACGACGATGCAGTCCACAGGCGACTTCGCACTACTTTTATCCCTTACACAACAAAAAAGAAAGGAACTGCTCAGTCGTTCTTCCTTTGATCATCCTGCAGAAGGCGGCGCAGTTCTTCAATCGGAAGCTCAACAATTCTGGCAATTTCCTCAAGCGGCATTGTGCCTTCAAGGTTGCGGGCTACTTTCAGGGCTTTTC
>NZ_BAAHXT010000038.1:0-2054 GCF_054657935.1 Spirochaeta dissipatitropha
TGCAGCAACTTTTTATGGCCTGTTGGCCTTGCTGTATTGCGGGTGGCGCCTCTCGGCGCGTGAGGGTGAATATAACGGACTGCGTTGTTTTGGTCAAGGGAAACAGGGAAAAAAGTTCAGGTTTTGATAGCAGATTTTTACAAAATCTCGACTTGAGAATTCGCTGCTATTGCCAGAAAAAAAACCAGCCACAATTCTGCAATTTCCTCACAGCTTATATTATATGAGGAAACGTGGTATACATGAGACTCATATAAAAAGACAGGAACACATGCGTATACATTTTATCTGCTTACATATTGAACACTCATCCCGGGCGGTACCGCTCGGGGCGGCTATGGTCGCAGGATCAGTTCAACAGCATTTCCCGAACCAGGTACAGATCCACATAATAAACTGCTACCTGACTGATTCAGCGACGATCAACATGGAGAAAATTACTCACGGGGACCCGGACTGCATCTGCTTTTCGGTTTATCTGTGGAATACCAGAGAGAGCATATCTTTGATCAGGTCCATTAAGGCAGCATATCCGTCCTGCACAATACTGGTCGGGGGTCCTCAGCCGACTGCGTTACCGGACTACTTTTCTGCAATACAGGAAATCGATTTTATCATTGCTGGTGAGGCAGAAGCAGCTGTTATTCCCTTGTTCCGCTCCTTGCTGGAAGGCATTTCAATACAGGAGAGCAGAATCATTTCCGGGCCCCCTCCGGAATTAAGCACAATAGCCTCGCCATACCTCAACAAACTGATTGATCTGGATATGCATGAGGGTGCGCTGTGGGAATTATCCAGGGGTTGTCCCTACCGCTGTGCGTTCTGCTTCGAGTCAAGAGGAACATCCAGTATACGGCGTTTTCCGGAAGACAGAATCAAGCAAGAGCTGGAGCTGTTTCATTCTTCCGGAATCAGTGAAATCCTGGTGCTGGATCCGACATTTAACTACAACAAAAAGAAAGCCAAGCAGAATCTGCAGATGATGATAGAATCCGCACCGGACATTCATTACACCCTCGAGATACGCGCGGAGCACATTGACGAGGAAATGGCACTACTTTTCTCCCAGCTCTACTGTTCCCTGCAGATCGGACTGCAGAGCATTCATGCAGCTGTGCTGAAAACAATCAACCGTTCATTCAACATGCAGGAGTTCACTGCCAATGTGCTGCTTCTACACAATGAGCAGATTCCATATGGTTTTGATCTGATTTACGGACTTCCCGGCGACAGCCTCGACGGCTTTTTGCAAAGCCTTGATTTTGCATTCTCGATGGTACCGAATCACATCGATATTTTTCCGCTTTCAGTCCTGCCGGGAACCGAACTGTATGATATGGCTGACAGCTACGAACTCAGCTACGACAAAGAAGATGACTACACCGTCACACATACCCCGACATTTACCACTGCTGACATGAAGCAGGCTTCCCGAATTGCTGATTCAGTTGAACGATTCTACAACCAGGGGAAGGCAGTAAGCTGGTTTGATATTCTGCTGAATTATCTGCATCTAAGCCCATCTGAATTTTTTACAATTACCTGTGCCGAGATCAGCTCTCTACCAGCAGATACTAGAGCAATAGATTATCAGCTGGCAGCTGTAGAAGCCGTGTTAAAGAAACTGAATATTACCGGTTCATGGATAGTGATCAGGGAAACCATCCGCTATTTCTGGCATGCCAACAATGTTCTCTCAAACGAGGCAAATACCGATGCTTTTTTCGACGACTATTTCATTAATCCTCAGCTTCAGCTTTGCAGATTCGAACGTAATCCCCTGGAAATAATCGACTGCATGGAACATGATATTCAGGATTTTGATACAATCCTGCGTGAGACTTCGACATGCCAGTTGAACCTCGCAATATATGAAGCAGATTCCGGGATCCAGCACTATGATTGCAGCCAGGAAGAATACGAACTGTTGGAAGCGGTGCACAGCGGAAATCAATCAGCGATCAGAGACATAGTGAATCAGCCCGATATTACAGTACTGTTGACGGGACTGGAGGCCTCAGGCCTCATTGGTCGGAGCTGATTTTTAGTGATTA
>NZ_BAAHXT010000039.1:0-1858 GCF_054657935.1 Spirochaeta dissipatitropha
ATTCGCATCAGCTGCAATTTTGTCCCGCAGGGTTGGCATAGTTTTTGAGTATTCAAAAACTATGCCAAAAAATTGTCAGTTGCATGCGATTGTTATATCGTTTTATTTAACAAACTGAATATCTCTAAAACCACATCAATCATATTACATTTCTGAATTTTTCAATTCGATTAGTAATAATGTGAGAATAAAAACTGTAAAGTGGATGTGGCCTTTTTGTTTTCCATGCTAATTCAATATATGGTGTTTCTTCTGGTTTAATACTATTAATATAGTGACTAGCATGTATAAAACCAGAATCTTGTTGATGAAAATTAATTGCAGAAAGTCCGAATGTAGGAAAATCAGTATACTCATAAACATTAACAGTTACAAAATCAAGATTTTTTTCTGCCCAGGATTTTATATATATTATAGTTTCATTCCGCTTTTCAATATCAAATATTTTATCCGTTTGACCAAAGAAATTCGTTAATTGTTTCGAAAGATCAGATGATGCAAAATAAACATCGAAAGAAATACTGTTTCTTGATTTTAACTTTAAAGATGACAAAATATCAATTAAATTTGGATGATAAATTCCATATAGAACGACATGCGATGCATTCTCGATTTGTTCAATAAATTTTTCACGACTTTGTGCTTTTGGATAATCTTTAGCGTAAAGGCGAGTGTAATGACGTGTAAGGATTTTACCATCCATTCCATAAGTCGATTCCCCATCAGTAATCTTTACACTCACCACATTATGTATATTACTATGTTTATCCAGTACAGTGTCTTCATCTAACATTTCAATTCGAATTTCAGAACCAGGAATTTTTATAATATCATCAAAATTTTGATTGTCATGCTGTAAAAATCGCCTAAAAAACTCTTTACTAATTACAATTGTATTATCATCAGTCCCAGCTAACATTCGTGCAGCATCATTTACTGAATTACCAATTATATTATTCTGTCTATTAATATCAACAACAGGATGAACAGGTCCAGCATGAACAGAACAACGCATACCATAGCCATTCTCATGACACCACTTAAATATTCTAAAAACGAAATCAACAGCCTTTATATGTTTATCGCTTGAATCAGTTAAGCCGATAATCATCCCATCACCAGTTGGAATAGCTATTGCGCGTGAAGTAATATTAGTTAATTCTTCATATAATATGCTGTCTATTTCTTGTTGAAATTTTTTAAAGAAATCCAGTTGAATTAGTTCATTATTTTTTGAGTACCCTGTTAGATCTAAATAAATTAAGAGCATTGTTTCTGCCATTGCTATTTATTCCCACTTACTCCCTGATCTATTATTCCGAAAAATATCTCTCGAATTATCCGGAATAATTTTATCTTTATCTAAAAAAGCCGCATGTACCCATCTCTGGATATCTTGAGGCGACTCTGTCCAATTATATATTTTTGCGAATTTGTTTCTAACATTATCGTATAGTCTAGGTGGGATTGTATATGGATCAAAATGTTCAGTAGAATAATCTTTCCGAGTTGGTAACAATAGACCAATAAGACCGGATCTTTTATTGTATTGTGTATCTCGCAGACTTGAACTGATCTCCCAATCAACATGTTTCTTCTTCCATGTTTCAGTTCCAATTAAGACAATTGTGACTGTAGAATTTCTAAGATATTCATCCCGTATTTTCTGGCGTATAGTTTCGGTTTTTAAATCCGGATCTATGTCACCATCACCAACAGATTGATCAATAATAACCTCTGCGAAATCACTGAAAATCTTTATAAATTTTTTACGGTATTCCTCATCATTGAAATGATGAAAACTAACAAATACCTTATGTGATTTGATCATATTTTTTCCTCTTTCTTGCTAAGTCGA
>NZ_BAAHXT010000040.1:0-1770 GCF_054657935.1 Spirochaeta dissipatitropha
GTTAAAAAGGCGCCTCCGGCGCTAAGAAAATTAGATAATGCATTTATCTGGTCGTGAATTGACATTAGGCACACAGAGAATTATGCTTAGTGTATGGCCTTCTACTGGAACGAAGAAAAAAACAATCAACTAAAAGAAGAACGATCGATTTCATTTGAACGAATCGTGGTAGCAATCGAGGAAGACCATTTAATCGATGCAATCGAAAATCCAAATAAAGAAAAATACAAAAATCAATTAATCTTAATCGTCGATATAGATGGATATGCTGTGTGTGTACCCTGCGTACTGCAAGAAAATGGTGATTATTTTCTGAAAACCCTATTTCCCAGCAGAAAATATACAAAGAAATATAATCTTGGAGGAAAAAATGAATGATTTAATAGAAGAAAAAGAATTAATGGATTCAATAGAAAACGATGAATGGCAATCAGTACAGAACTTTGACCAATTAAAAAATGATCTGAAAGATGCCGCTCGGAAGACTTCAATCAAAGACTACAGAATAAATATCCGGATTTCTAAACGCGACGTAGAGGCTTTAAAAACAAAAGCTCTGGAAGAAGGCATCCCCTATCAAACCCTGGTTACGAGCATTCTACATAAATATGTAACTGGAAACCTTAAAGACGTAGGTTAAAGTATTGCGTTTAACATAACGCTTAACCAGACCGGCACAGCCGGCTGGTTAGCTTGCTGTTATGCAGACGCTACGGGCAAAATAATAAAGGTAATTAAAATGGAAAAACTTGAACACCTTTCAATTATGTTAAACAGACGAACAAAAGGAAAGAAATACGAAAATTTTATTATAAACTCAATATATGCAAAAATTTCGAATCCTGAACTTATTCCAATAACTCAACAATATGTAAAAAATACAAATGCCGCTACTATGAGTAAGAGAAAATACTATCTCTTGGATTTATATTTTCCACAAATAAACTATGGTATAGAAGTTGATGAAAGTCACCATCTATGTGAGGAAAATCGCATTCAAGATTATCTACGGGCTGAAGATATACTTGGTTCAATTCAGTGTGAACAAGGACGAATTGCAATCTATAACGACGACGGTACTCTAAAAACTTATGATGAAGTAAACGATCAGATTAATAAGCAGATTATACATATAAAAAAAATGATAACGCAAAAATATACGGTAGACAAAATTTGTTGGGAAGACAATGAAAGTCGAAAACGTAATATACTGCAAAAAGGTGTTTTTTCCACGAAAGATGATGTGGACTTTGAGGGTGTAACTGAAATATATAACCTACTTGGACATGACATTAAAAATCTTGGAAGGTGTTTCGTAAAACTGAATAATAAGTATAAATTGTGGGTTCCACATTTAGCTGTTCAACTTGAAGATGGTACAATAAAAACAAAAAATGGCTGGGAAAACACATTAAATGAAGACAAATCACTAATTTCTGAAGTAGTTGGCAATATGAAAAAATGTGATACTCGCGAATTACCAGAAGGACCTTGGAACGAAAACGGATATAAAAGAGTTGTCTTCATGCACATTCGGGATAGTTTCGGCATGGAACGAGTAAAGTTCCTAGGAGTATTTGAAGCTTTTGAATTGAAAGTTAACAAAGGAATCCAAACTAGGTTTTACAAAAGAGTTAAAACAGAAATTACTATCAGTGAGCTAATATAATGAAGAAGCATAACAAAGGCTTTAACCTGACTCGCCTATGTCCTGAATTTTGCTATTCCGGCATACGCCGGGCAAGATTCACGCCATTTAACGGCTCGCAG
>NZ_BAAHXT010000041.1:0-1619 GCF_054657935.1 Spirochaeta dissipatitropha
CTGATAATTCCTTTTGTCATGAAAATTGCAGTCGTCGCTACGCTCCTTTGTGGCAATTTTCACGCCAATCCCTACGGGCCGGAATTACAGGTTAAGCAAATGTTAGAAAGACCGGAGGCAGAAATAAAAGGTAAAAATGATGAACAAGAATATTTATAGTTTTATAGCGAAAGATAATTTCACAAAACCTCTTTATGTAAAATTTCGCTTAGCATTAGAAAAGTTTCTTAATTCAATTTCAAATTCTGATTTTGAAGCAATTATTTTATGTGGATCATTTGCAAATAATAAGATTACTAATTTATCTGATATAGATATTGTAATTGTTCTTCCTGAAGGATCAAAAAACAGTCAAGCATTCAAAGAAGTTGTTTATAATGAAATTAAAATACAGCTTTTCTGTTTTACCAATTCAGAATTGCAAAATAGCTTTACTTGGGAAAGTGAACAAATAGATCGACAGAGATCAAGTTTGATCGCATCCGGAATTGTTATTTATGGAGATAAAAAAATTGGCAACGATTTAATTTTAAAAGCTGCAGAAACAATTAAAAAAAAATTACCATTGTTAGAACTGGAAAATGCTCAAAGTATGATAAATTTTATAGATTCACAGTTTCCTGAACAAATGACTTTAGAGTTTAAACAATCCGAGTATGGATTTATGTTAACTCTTTATGGAATGATGGAGAAATATTTCCATATTTTACACCAAATAAATAATTGTCCATTACCAAGACACAAAGATATTGATTTTAAACTTTCTTCGATCCCTGATAAGGAATGTGGTGAATTATTTTGTAAAATATTAATTGAGCAGAATATCCTAATTAGAATGAAGTACTTTTTTGAACTTTCATTTCTAATAAAAAAAAGACTTACGCAATTTATAGAATTGAATTACCCTGTATAGATATAAACTTAATTGTAAATATTGTTTGAATAAAAGATTTCTAACAACCAGTTCAACCAGACAATTCCTTAGTCAGGGTTTGTGCTTTTCGCTTCGCTCGGCACAAACCACGCCTACCCTTCGAGGCGGAATTGCTGGTTAACTGAATGTTATAAACACTTGGGTAACAGTATTCAGGGCTAAAGAGAAATACTACGCAAAGAAAATCTTAATAAGAATTATTCGGGGTCGTTTAAGAGCTGGTTCTTCTACCTTCAGGTACAATCAGCAGCCTTCGGGCCACAAGTTCTGAACACAGCTGCTGATTTATCAGTGGTTGAAAAATGATTCTTCCTTCACAATCACGCTTCATATATGCTTGCCTGGAAATATGAACTGGCTTACGTCATACTGAAACAGAGGTTCACGAAGAATCAGGGGTCGATTTATTTGAATCGGCCTCACGAGAATGAAGAATCAGATTTTGCGGCTTATAACAAGTACATGAACCAGACTCGCCTACTGTCATGGTTTTTGCTGTTTCCGGCTTACGCCGGGCAAAAACCACGCCAGCTTAACGGCGAGCTGGTTATGAAATCGTTATAAACACTTGGGTAACAGTATTCAGGGCTAAAGAGAAATACTACGCAAAGAAAATCTTAATAAAATTATTCGGGGTCGTTTAAGAGCTGGTTCTTCTACCTTCAGGTACAATCAGCAGCCTTCG
>NZ_BAAHXT010000043.1:0-1254 GCF_054657935.1 Spirochaeta dissipatitropha
TAAAAGCCCTGAAAGTAGCCCGCAACCTTGAAGGCACAATGCCGCTTGAGGAAATTGCCAGAATTGTTGAGCTTCCGATTGAAGAGCTGCGCCGCCTTCTGCAGGATGATCAAAGGAAGAACGACTGAGATAGTTTTTTGCTTTCTGTTGCCTGGTACGCATTGAATACTTCGTGGTGTTCTGCTGTCGGCCAGGGAAGAACTCTCCGCCATGGACAATGGTAGAAACCATAGTGGATCAATATCATAGCTGTTTGGAGGGTGTAAACGCTATGCTCGTAATAGCTTGATAGTTGTTTCAATAATTGATGAAAGGGCAGACGCAGTTATTTGGGCAACGTTTTTTTCTACGATAGACGAGGAGGCACAAAACAATTTGCCGCATCGGACATAGCTTTGCGATGGAAGTGAACCGGTTGCAAAGTCTTTTGAAGAAAGTGGTAAAGCGAACTCATCAAGCTTAAATTTACTGGTAATCTGGCACAAGAGCAGGTCATTATAAGGAAGTTCCGCTATGACCAGCGCAGGTCGACGTTTGCTACTGCTCAAGTCAGAGAATGGAAACGGAATTACGACTATGCAACCTCTTACAAATTCTTCCACGCGATGTCCTCTTCGGGTGAGTTCCATATTTCGGATAGACTGCTTTCGGCGACTCTGTACCAGAATGAATCTTCATTGCGGGTTTTTAGAAACAGGACAAAATCCAGAACTTCCTGGACCTTTTCTGTCGGCAAATCTGCCGTTTCACGCTGCAATATTTCTCTTACACTCATACATGTCCCCTTATAAATAGTATATCCTGAGATGTTTGTGCCAACAAGACTATTTGAGGCTTTCCTTCTGTGTGAGCGCAAAGACTGGCGGCTTGCTCTTGATTCACACCTCAAGATTCAGACTGATTGAACTCTATCTCCTGTATACTGCAGGCTTGACGAAGGAAGAACGACTGACCTATTCCTTTGCTTTCTTTTGCGTGAAGGATAGTAGGAGTGCGCAGCAGCCTGCGGGCTGATTTGTCGTGCCGGCTTGTTCGGTCGATACCGACAGTCCGCAGGCCGGAGCGCCAGCCGGGCGCACGTAAGTAGCCCGGCGGTTCAGGCGCGCAGCTCCGCATAGCCTGAACCGGCTGTGCTTTCTTAAGTGCAGCCGGGACACAGCCCATATTGTGTTTTCGAATGCTGACCCTGTCGAAACGCAGGAAATGAGTGAAAATATGTATGTGGATATCGATGCATCCGGAAACCCGGTGAGT
>NZ_BAAHXT010000044.1:0-1152 GCF_054657935.1 Spirochaeta dissipatitropha
AAGTATCCTGATGGGTACCACTATAGCCAGTTCTGCCACCATTTCTCTATCTTCCTGGAATCTGGTGAAGTCACCATGCGACAGCCGCATGAGCCGGGTGATATGGCCTATATCGATTATGCCGGCGAGAAATTCCCATACTACCTGAACGGCGAAGAGCAGCAGGCGGAGATTTATGTAGCAGTTCTGGGAGCCAGTCAACTGGCCTATGTCGAAGCGTCTGAAAGTCAGAAACAGGAATCGTTTGTTCGTTCAACCGAACGAGCATTGCGGTATTTTGGAGGAGTACCGCGAGCGTTGGTACCGGATAATCTGAAGGCAGCAGTACTCAAGGCGAGTAAATATGAGCCACAGATTAATCCGCTGTTCGATGATTTTGCAGAGCACTACCGGACAACGATAATCCCTGCCAGAGCCTACAAACCAAAAGACAAACCTCTGGCAGAGAATACCGTAAAACTGACCTACCAGCGGATATATGCTCCACTGTACGGCAAGAAGTTCTATTCGTTGGCTGAGCTCAACCAGGCCATTGCAGAACATCTTGAGGAACACAATACCCAAAATCTGACGAAGCTGCAAATATCCCGACGCCAGTTATTTGAGGAAATTGAACGGTCTGAACTGAAGACACTTCCCAGCGAATGGTATCCGATGAAGTATTTCGAGAGCCACAAGGTTGCGCCGGACTATCACATTATCCTGTCAGAAGATAAGCACTATTACTCTGTTCCCTGGCAGCTCAAGGGACAGCAAGTAAAGGTGATTTTTGACGAACGGAACGTCGCGATATATCACAATACCATCAGGGTCGCCCAGCACCAGCGGAACCGCAAGAAAGGACAATACACAACCACAGCCGCCCATATGCCGAAGCATCATCAATTCTTTGATTCCTGGTCGGCAGAAAAG
Organism: Spirochaeta dissipatitropha; assembly: GCF_054657935.1. Lineage (NCBI taxonomy): Bacteria > Pseudomonadati > Spirochaetota > Spirochaetia > Spirochaetales > Spirochaetaceae > Spirochaeta > Spirochaeta dissipatitropha. The sequence goes on from NZ_BAAHXT010000044.1 coordinate 913, forward strand.
TTTACCTCCTGGGCAGCTGCCATCGGAGAAGAAACGCTGATGTTGGTTACCAAACTATTACAGAGCAAACAGCATGAACAGCAGGCGTACAAATCCTGTCTTGGCGTACTGAATATGGCAAAGGAAATCGGCACAGAAAAGTTGAACTGGGCCTGCAGAAAAGCGCTCAATTACTCACGAATCAGTTACCGTGATGTACGTGCGTATGCAGACGATATTCTGCGGCAAGAACGGGAAGAT
>NZ_BAAHXT010000045.1:0-1129 GCF_054657935.1 Spirochaeta dissipatitropha
CCCTGCCCGAAGGGCTTGGCGTGATTTTTGCGAATGCAAAAATCATGACAAAGGGAATGACAAGTTAAAGCAGTTGTTAGTTTATTTTGTTAATTTAATGACATTCCAGATCTTTTTGACGCGGAAATACGCTCACCATATTTCTTATAATATTCTTGTTCACCTTCATCAATTAATCTTTTTCTTAGATTTGGGAAGTATTCCAGTTCTTTCTTATGAACTAGTAATTTTATTGCTGTACCTTTATAAAACAATTCATCAGTTAGTATCTTTTTATCGTCTTGATACATTCGTAAATAGCAACAATTTGATAGAATTGAAAATGTGCCGTACTCCTTCCCAACATTTGAAAGGATATACAACCCAAAACCAGAATTTCCCCATTCGCCGGGACTATTACTTATATCGGCCATAGAAATTCCAGGTTCTAAAGCAAGTAAAATTGAATCAATAGGTTCATCTGTTCCATATTTTGGTTGTATTGTTGAATGAATACCACAACCTCTATCCGCAACAGCAATTTCTATAAGATCTGGTTTATACGCTTGTGCCATCAATACACATTCATTTATTCCAGAATGTTCAAATACATTTCTAATAATTTCCCTGAAAGAATATTCCAAGTAATCTATTTCTGATAAATCACTTGTTAGCAACTCGCCTAATTCTTCACATTTTTTAACTATAGTGTTTCGCCAGTCACCATTTTTTGAATTTTGCTCAAGATCATGTTGGCATAAGCTTTGAATTGGTAAATATGTATTTGTGTGGTATGCTTTATTTTCGGCATCACCAATATTAATTCCACAATATTTAAAAAAGCCAAAATATTTTAAATAACTGATGGCACCTTTCGACTTTGCCCTCAATAATTCATCATTTTCGTAGTACGTTGGTAAGCCTCTACTTTTCCTATACGCAACAAATTGTTTAAACGCCTCAGCAGCTACTAATGTACCAAACGGCCTAGCAAAAGAAAGATGATCGAAATTGATTGAAACATCATTTTCATCGATATGATAATTCAAATCTCTTATTAAACTAATTGCGCCATCATCATCTAAATTATTAGGTAAATATATTTTACTCATTTTCTTTTCTCTTCGTGCGCCGAAGGCGTCAAACTAAC
>NZ_BAAHXT010000046.1:0-1042 GCF_054657935.1 Spirochaeta dissipatitropha
AATCGAATGAAAGCCAAACCTACTGGTTCAGCTGTACCACTACGCCCGGTGTTGCCGATTCTCTTTTACCATGGCCCCCAGCGAGAGCTCCCGGACCGCTTTTCCACTGCCATGCTCCCGCCGGATCTTCACCCTGCAGACCTGGAGAACCAACCAGATTTCTCTGTACACGTATTCAATCTTGCCACCTTGCCGGATGAGAAAATCCAGGGCTCACTTGAGCTGCAGGCGGCCCTGTTCGCCATGAAATATGCACGCAGCAACTTTAATCTGCTTCTGCGTAAGCTGAACGAACTGGCGAAGACCGGAGGCTTGCTCTTGATTCACACCCCACGATTCAGACTGATCGAGCTCTATCTGTTGTACACCGCAGGCTTGACGAAGGAAGAATTGAAGCGGAAAATAGAAAGTGAAGTTACAGACCCCGTACTTCAGGAGGACTTTATGAGCACCGCTCAACTACTGAAAATGGAAGGCACTATAGAGCAGACAGTCAAGGTAGCCCGCAACCTTGAAGGCACAATGCCGCTTGAGGAAATTGCCAGAATTGTTGAGCTTCCGATTGAAGAACTGCGCCGCCTTCTGCAGGATGATCAAAGGAAGAACGACTGAGCAGTTCCTTTGCTTTCTGTTGCGTGAAGGAAAGTAGAAAAGTTAAATATGTCAAAGTCTTGTGGAAGTTACTTCACTGACATGGCAGATCTGCCATGTTGGCGTAGTTGTTTCCAGATCAGTTAGAGATTTTTGATATGATCTACGGCGAAGTTTAGCGGCGATTTCCCGAGATTCCCGGAAATTGCCGCAGTTCCCCCAGCGAGTTCAATATATCTGGGCATCTGTGTTGTATATCTATACAGGAGCCTCCTTTATGGATATGGAACACAGACCCCACGATTCGATTTTCCGCGCATATTTTTCAGATGCCGGCAGCATGACCGAGCTGCTACACCTCGCACTGCCGTCGGAAACCTTCGATCGCCTAAATGCTTCCTCACTGCAGGTAGAACCGGACACCTACCTCGATGATGAGGGCAGCCGGCAT
>NZ_BAAHXT010000047.1:0-1042 GCF_054657935.1 Spirochaeta dissipatitropha
CAAGATGGCACCATAAACCTCAGTTAAGTATATACCTCGCGGGCAATTGCTGATGCAATTGTCCCGGTGTATATAATTGTCGCTTCCAGACCCGCATGTCTTCCTCTGGTACCCCCTCCAGATGACTCATAAATGCTCGCTGCGTAAACAGCTTTTTGAGCTTACTTCTCACCAGTTTCTCCGGTAATCCTGCCCGCTGCCAGCGTTTCTGCTTTAGTGAATCACGACTGCGATAGGGCTTCATGAAGTTGTGATACATGCGATACACCTGTACCGATTCCATCGCATTCATCACATTTCGCCTGAAAGTAACCGTCTCTCTGACATAGGCTGCAATGTCCTTTCGCAACTCCCGGTCGAAGTTATCCATAGCAAACATCGGCCCGCCGGGTCCACGATTATGATCCGAACTGATGTGCAGCCAGTCCAGTCGACCGCTTGCAAGCTGCTCATGGGTTCGCGCACAGCAGCCGATTGCAATCGGGTATTCCCTCTTGTTATCGGTGGTCAGACAGACCGATTTCGGCAGCTTCAGATATGGCAAGGCAGCTGTATCCCAGTGATCAATCTGTCTGCTCATGGTCTTCATGACACGGGTAAAGGAGTTCACGATTCCACGCGGTTCTGGACGAAAAACTGCCTCAAGTCGAGCCTGTTTTTTCTTCTGGGCAGAAGTCATTGTCCCGGTGCGTCTATTCGTAACATGATCCAGGGTATAGAGATACTCGCTTTCCTTCCCAATGAGAATGTGTAGATTGCTCGGGTAATACTGACTGACTTCAAAGGACACAAATCCGTCAGCGATCAGGTCTTCTGGCGTGTCCAGATACCTGGCAAGTTCGGCATGCATGGCAATGCAGTTGCGGGCCAAACGGCTGATCCTGTTGCGACGAATGGCTGGTGATATCCCGCGATTTCGCTGTGTAGCTGCAAGACTGCAGCGGCTACGGACATCTTTCAGCAAATCGCTATAGTTCACGATTTTCTGCACATAGTAATCGATTGAGAAGGTACGTTCACAGAAGTAGCGCCGACAGTCTTT
>NZ_BAAHXT010000048.1:0-1023 GCF_054657935.1 Spirochaeta dissipatitropha
ATGGTGATCTTATAAGCACGATGCACCAGGCGATCCATTGCAGCACTACCCATCAGCGGATTGGTAAACACCTGCTGCCATTCAGCAAAATCACGATTACTGGTAAGTATGGTAGAGCGTCGCTCATATCGTGCGGCAATGATTTCGTACAGATCGCTCTGGCTTGATTCATGCAGCGGGCGCAAACCAAAATCATCGAGAATAAGCAACGGCACCGAGCAGATCATGCTCATGCGCCGATCAGCACTGCCGTCCGCACGACCTGAATGAATCCATTTCATCAGTTCATGTGTGCCGCGATACATGACATCGATATTACGCAAGCATGCTTCGTAGGCAATAGCCTGGGACAGATGGCTTTTGCCGACACCGCTGGGGCCGACAAGGAACAGATTCCTCCGTTCCTCGATGAAGCTGCATCGCGCCAGTTCAAGAATGGTTGGTTTATGGATTCGCGGGTTGAAGTCAAAATCAAAACTGGCGATGGTCTTTTGAGGATCCAGTCCGGATTTACTCAGACGACGTGTCAGTTGTTTGTTGTCGCGTCGCTCAACCTCGTCAGTTAGCAGGTACAACAGGAACTTGGAGTATTCCCATTTTTCTTCGATTGCCTGCTGCATGCGCTGCTCCAGGGTATCAAGCACCCCGGAGAGCTTCAGCCGTACCAGTTTTGGTTTTAGTTGTGCTGTGTCATGCATTAGTTCGCCTCCTGTAGAAGATTGAAATACTCAGGTGTTCGTGCAAATGTAAAACACAGGTTTCCGGTTGAATCCACCGGGCACTCCGTTGATTCTGACTCGAGTCCTTTCTCGAGAATACGCTTGACCACAGCATATTCGGGATTGTCGTAATACAGAGCCCGTTGGCATGCTGCAGTCATACGTGAAACGCTGTATCGTTTGGTCATCGCCATCAGAGCTCGGGCGGGACGCAGCCCATCGACTCCTTTCCGGGACAGGATTTGTTGCACGACCTGACCGATTTCCGGACTCAGTTTTCTGGATCTATTGAGCAATCCTTCCC
>NZ_BAAHXT010000049.1:0-769 GCF_054657935.1 Spirochaeta dissipatitropha
CTTTCTTCATTCAATATCTTTTCAAGTTCATTAAAGTTATATATTTCATAATTGTGTATTCTCTCTTTATTTTTTTTCCTACTTCTATTTATCCATATGTTATTAATTCCTAATGATTGAGATCCCTTTATGTCGGAGCTATATGAGTCACCAATGTGAATTACTTCATTAATATTGCAATTACATTCCCTTAAAGCGTCTTCAAAAATTTTCTTCTGTGGTTTATAGGATTTAGATTCTTCACTTGTGATCACTTTTTCAAAACTCATCCCAATGTTCTTGATTGCAGTAAAAATTTCATTGGTATCGATATTTGAAACAATACAAACTGGAATTTTATTATTCTTTAAGAATCGTTCTGCATCGTCAAAAACTACTGGATTTCTCCAGTAATCAAATAATATTTTTGTTAGTTCATCTTCTTTCAAATTGCAATTATACTTTAAGATCACTTCTCTTAAACTCAATATTTCAATATTTTTCTGATTGATGAAATTGGCTTCAGTCGATTTTGCACATATTTTTTGGAAAGTCGAATGCCAGTATTTGGAGATCTCATTTGCATTACATTCTTGTTTTGAATTATCCCGGATGGTTTCTGCAATTCTTTGTATGTAAACATCATCCTCTTCTACAATTGTTCCATAAAAATCTAAGAAAATATATTTTATCATTTTTCTCCTCAGGCGCCGCGAAAGCGGCGTCAAGCTAACATTATAGTTCCAACCTGCGGCCCCCAAAAGTCGCCTGATCCAGAGCACACCTTTAC
>NZ_BAAHXT010000050.1:0-693 GCF_054657935.1 Spirochaeta dissipatitropha
CACAATAAAATCGGGAATGCTCACCTCAAATGGGCATTCAGCGAAGCAGCTGTATTGTTTCTGCGCCAGAATCCACCAGCGAAACAGATGCATGAAAAAATGGTACAGAAATATGGCCGGGCAAAATCATTATCGATTATCGCTCAGAAACTCGGTCGAACCGTGTACTACATGTTAAAACGAAAGGAGCCATTTCAGCCTGAATTGTTTTTCGGAAGCCGTATGCCAGAGCATGTCGCCTAACTGGAACAACATCGCGACGAGCAGCATTACGAAGCAGATTAATCTGCAGCACTGACTGCCATTACTGCTCCCTGCTCAATAGATCGCTGATTCCTTCGCGGTTGATTCGACTGGTATACGGGCTTCCTTTTACAAACACAGATCATGCAGGAAGTATTCCGTGGTCTGTCCCGATCTGACCTGCACACCTAACTGAGGCAGCTTTGCTGACCTCTTGCCAATTGCATCAGGCGGAAACCGGGTACAGAATTGATTCTACGACACGTTAGCGAACGTGAACGTCGATATGTGTTTGGTGCAGACCATTGTTCTGCACTTCCAATCTGAGAATTTCCAATCAGATTGCGTACTATCTCCGGCATGATCTGTCAGCATAAGACTCAGGAATCGAACTAAATCGAGGCCGGGCTCACTTTATGTCTTGACGGCAGGAGGCCTTATATGTGTTAG
>NZ_BAAHXT010000051.1:0-661 GCF_054657935.1 Spirochaeta dissipatitropha
GTTGAAGCAGTTGATACTCATTAAGGCCTCCCATGTGGAGGCACGGTATACTTACCGTAGAACAAAACTTCCGGACAAGGAGGCTCTAATGAGATTCTTTACAGACCAACATGAATTCTATGCAGGAATCGATCTTCATGCAAGAGAAATGTATGTATGCGTCATGAATCAGCATGCAGATATTCTGTTTCACCGGAATATGCCGGCGGATCCGGAGCACCTTGGCAAAGTGCTGTCACAATTCAGTTCCGATATTGTGGTCGGAGTGGAATGTATGTTCACCTGGTACTGGATCGCTGATTACTGTGAGGATCATTCAGTTCCCTTCATTCTCGGTCATGCACTATACATGAAAGCTATTCATGGTGGGAAAACCAAAAATGATCGAATCGATTCCAGGAAAATTGCTTCTCTCATGAGAGGAGGCATGTTTCCGATTGCCTATGTGTACCCCCGTCGGATGCGAGCAACCCGTGATCTACTCAGGCGGCGGGAGTATTTTGTGCGGCAGCAATCACAGCTTTTTGCTCATATCCAGAATACCAACAGCCAGTATAATCACCCCGGTTTTACCAGGAGCCTACGGACTCAGTCATTCAGAAACGGAATTGAACAGCGTTTCACTGATCCTTTGGTCCGGAACATGATCGAGGCAGATCTA
>NZ_BAAHXT010000052.1:0-634 GCF_054657935.1 Spirochaeta dissipatitropha
CCCAGAAAACCAAAATCGACTTCCATGATTTCACCAGGAATTGTTGGGCGCAACCAGCTTGCTCGTGGAGCGTCTGGGAAATGTCTCTTGCAGTACCGTCTCACTGTTGCTTCTGAAACACTAATCTCTTCACGGATATGCTGGTGGATGATAACATAGGATTCCTTGTCTTCGAGCCACTGCTTGATTCTGTCCTTGAATGGATCAAGTGGATGCAATGCATCGGGACTTTCCTGATTGCCTTTGAGTTGCTCCAGTTTCTGCTGGATCTCATATTCACCGGGGAGCTTGGCATCTTGCGAAAGCCAGTGGTAATGAATTGCAGCAAGTCTAAGTTCCCGAATGATGGTACGATGCATACCAGTGTCACGGTAAATTTGCCGGATAGATTGTCCGTGCCGCAACCGACGAATGACCTCACGTTTTTCCGTCATACTTCGCCTCCTGGGCATGAGTCTCCTCCGATAAGTATTTTCTATACTTATCGGAAGGTCAGTTTGTGTGACGGATGGGTGGGTCAGTTCGTTTGACGACCCCGGGTCAGTTCAGGTGACGACCGGGGGGTCAGTTCACCTGACGGCAGGGCGGGTCACTTCCCGTGACGACCCCGGGTCAGTTGGCGTGACGGATAGCA
>NZ_BAAHXT010000053.1:0-455 GCF_054657935.1 Spirochaeta dissipatitropha
GCCGGATAATAGCCAACTGTGTAGCCATACTGGCAGGCCTGATGCCCCAGAGCTGATCCGAGGTAGCTCTTACCGCTGCCGGTAGGACCGGTTATCAGCACATCCTGTCCTTTGGGAATCCAGGAACAGTCTGCCAGCCGCAGGATCTGGTTCTTGTCGAGATTGCGATCGAGAGCAAAATTGATGTCCTCAATAGCGGCTGTATACCGGAACCTGGCAGCTTTAGAAAGCCGCTCAAGACGTCGATTATGTTTCTCATCCCACTCGGCATCGATCAGGTATGTGATAGCTTCATCGGTTGTGATGTTCATATTCTTCCCGGTTTCCTGCAGGGCACGGAAGGCTTGAGCCATTCCGTGTAGTCGCATGGTGGTCATTTTATTAATGGTTGCCTGATTATTATTCATGTCGATTTCCTATTTATAGAGTGCTGAGTCGCGAAGGTTCTTGTGGTC
>NZ_BAAHXT010000054.1:0-402 GCF_054657935.1 Spirochaeta dissipatitropha
TGCGGTCTGTTCCTCGTCGGTGAATAGATCAATCGGCTGCGCCCCTATTCCCTTGATGGTCCTCACATCAGCGGTATCCTGGCTCCATGATTCAAGTGCACGTTGCAGTCTATCGGCGTAGGGCACTTCATGTCCCCGCTGACGTTCACCTTCCCGGTATCGTGGCCAGAAGTTCCCCTTGATGTATTTAATATCATTTTCTACACCGCCTTTCAATCGCGGGGTTGCCGGTGGACAAGGATCAATAAGGAATCCGTAATGCTCTGCCAGACGCAGATACACCCGGTTCACAATTGGATCGGTGAACGATGCCTTTACCACAGCTGCCTTGAGATTATCCGGGACCACTTTCTCCGGAACCCCATTGAAATGTTCAAATGCATGGACGTGACAGCGGAAAAA
>NZ_BAAHXT010000055.1:0-402 GCF_054657935.1 Spirochaeta dissipatitropha
AACAGATCATAGTCTTCACGTTCCCACACCGGTTCACCGGTCATCATGTCTACCGCCAGTATATTGCTGTTTTCAAACTCATTATGCGTATGGGACGTTATATTATTCGCCCAATAAGCAATACCTTCATGAAAAAAAGCACCAAGACTCTTTGCTCCACCGCGACGTGACTCATAGACAGGCTCGCCACTATGCCTGTTCACAAGGGCGTAGCCGAATTCATCCAGTATGAACAGATGATCTCCTATGACATGATATGGTTCAAGTGCACGATTCATGCCAAACAAAAACTCTGGCTGCCATGTCCAGAGCACATCACCACTATTCTCCTCAACCGCAAAGAACTCTACTGCACGATCAGTACTTCCGGGATTGATCCGATACCCCATACCGGCGTAGATA
>NZ_BAAHXT010000056.1:0-402 GCF_054657935.1 Spirochaeta dissipatitropha
TACAGATCATAGTCTTCACGTTCCCACACCGGTTCACCGGTCATCATGTCTACCGCCAGTACATTGCTGTTTTCAAACTCATTATGCGCATGGGACGTGATATTATTCGCCCAATAGGCGATGCCTTCATGAAAGAATGCTCCGTGACTCTTGGCCCCACCGCGGCGTGACTCATAGACAGGCTCGCCACTATGCCTGTTCACAAGGGCATAGCCGAGATAGTCAAGAATAAACAAATAATCTTCTATGACATGATATGGTTCAAGTGCACGATTCGCGCCGTCTAAAAACTCTGGCTGCCATGTCCAGAGCACATCACCACTATCCTCCTCAACCGCAAAGAACTCTACCGCACGATCATCAATTCCAGAACCTGTGCTGTAACCCATACCAGCATAGATG
>NZ_BAAHXT010000057.1:0-402 GCF_054657935.1 Spirochaeta dissipatitropha
GGCGGCCTGTTCCTCGTCGGTGAATAGATCAATCGGCTGCGCCCCTATTCCCTTGATGACCCTGACATCGGCAGTATCCTGGCTCCAAGATTCAAGCTCACGCTGCAGCCTATCGGCGTAGGGTACTTCATGTCCCCGCTGACGTTCACCTTCCCGGTATCGTGGTCAGAAGTTCCCCTTGATGTATTTAATATCGTTTTCTACACCGCCTTTCAATCGCGGGGTTGCCGGCGGACAAGGATCAATCAGGAAGCCGTAATGCTCTGCCAGACGCAGATACACGCGGTTCACAATTGGATCGGTGAACGATGCCTTTACCACAGCTGCCTTGAGATTATCTGGGACCACTTTCTCCGGAACCCCATTGAAATGTTCAAATGCATGGACGTGACAGCGGAAAAA
>NZ_BAAHXT010000058.1:0-353 GCF_054657935.1 Spirochaeta dissipatitropha
CCCGGATCCAGTGCCAGAACCCGGTGGCCGAATACATCGGCATAATACAGCACATCATCTTCCAACATAATCTGTTGATTAGAAGCCCCTCCTACATCAACACTCCAGAGCACAGGCAGCCGGGGATTCCCGACTGCCTCCTCTCGGCCCAGAAAGTCGCAGCCAGACAGGCACAGCAAGAGTGCTACAAGAAGCATGAGAAAATGTAGAAATCTGAACTGTACTCGCTTGGCAGGCATATTCATTTCAATACCAGATTCCCCTTGCGGCTTATCTTATACGGTAGTTCTACTGCATAGATTGTTCCCTGATTGTAATAGATCATTCGATCTTCATAGTGTACTGGTTGATTA
>NZ_BAAHXT010000059.1:0-349 GCF_054657935.1 Spirochaeta dissipatitropha
AGCACGATTGTTCAGCGAAATTGAGGCGGCAAAGGATGACGGGACCTATCTGAAGCACCTGTCTCGTATTATGAAAAACAAACTCATTCTAATTGATGACTTTGGTCTGGAACCGCTGAACCACACAGCCCGGATGGGATTTCTGGAAATACTTGAAGAGCGGCATCGCAGAAAATCTACCATCATGGTATCTCAGCAGCCGGTGGAAAACTGGCATGGACTCATTGGTGATCCCACGATCGCTGACGCAATTATGGACCGTCTTGCCTTTCATTCTCACAGAATCGAGATGACAGGCGACTCAGTGAGGAGAAAAATGTATGCAGTAGATTGACTGAAAACGGACACC
>NZ_BAAHXT010000060.1:0-339 GCF_054657935.1 Spirochaeta dissipatitropha
GATCGAATGAAAGCCAAACCTGCTGGTACGGCTGTACCACTACGCCCGGTATTGCCGATTCTCTTTTACCATGGCCCCCAGCGCGAACTCCCGGACCGCTTTTCCACCGCCATGCTCCCGCCGGATCTTCACCCTGCAGACCTGGAGAACCAACCGGATTTCTCCGTGCATGTATTCAATCTGGCCACCCTGCCGGATGAGAAAATCCAGGGCTCACTTGAGCTGCAGGCGGCCCTGTTCGCCATGAAGTATGCCCGTCGTAACTTCAATCTGCTTCTGCGTAAGCTGAACGAACTGGCGAAGAACGGTGGCTTGCTCTTGATTCACAGCCCACGATTC
>NZ_BAAHXT010000061.1:0-312 GCF_054657935.1 Spirochaeta dissipatitropha
CTCCTCACTGAGTCGCCAGTCATCTCGATTCTGTGCGAATGGAAGGCAAGACGATCCATAATTGCGTCAGCGATCGTGGGATCACCAATGAGTCCATGCCAGTTTTCCACCGGCTGCTGAGATACCATAATGGTAGATTTTCTGCGATGCCGCTCTTCAAGTATTTCCAGAAATCCCATCCGGGCTGTGTGGTTCAGCGGTTCCAGACCAAAGTCATCAATCAGAATGAGTTTGTTTTTCATAATACGAGACAGGTGCTTCAGATACGTTCCATCATCCTTTGCAGCTTCAATTTCGCTGAACAATCGAGCC
>NZ_BAAHXT010000062.1:0-301 GCF_054657935.1 Spirochaeta dissipatitropha
GATTTCATAACCAGCTCGCCGTTAAGCTGGCGTGGTTTTTGCCCGGCGTAAGCCGGAAATAGCAAAAACCATGACAGTAGGCGAGTCTGGTTCATGTACTTGTTATAAGCCGCAAAATCTGATTCTTCATTCTCGAGAGGCCGATTCAAATAAATCGACCCCTGATTTTTCGTGAACCTCTGTTCCAGTATGACGTCAGACAGTTTATATTTCCAGGCAAACGTATATGAAGCGTGATAGTGAAGGAAGAATCAGTTTTCAACCACTGATAAATCAGCAGCTGTGTTCAGAACTTGTGGCC
>NZ_BAAHXT010000063.1:0-297 GCF_054657935.1 Spirochaeta dissipatitropha
GCGGTTTCCGGCTGCATCATAGGTGAATGACTCAGTCCATGCGCCAACCATCAGATTCAGTCCTCCACGGCTGTAGGAGAACATATTGTGCCAGGCATCCTGCAGTGCCGAGCGATCATTGCTGCTCAAGCTATACCCCGAGAAGTAGCGCATATCAGTATCTACCGGCAGACCAAGGCGTTCGCGTTCTTCCCTGTCATGCTGCATCTTACCCGAATCAAGCGGATACTGCACCTGTTCCAGGCGCCCGATGCTGTCATAATCATACCACCTGACCCTACCCTGTATATCCACTGT
>NZ_BAAHXT010000064.1:0-273 GCF_054657935.1 Spirochaeta dissipatitropha
GGTAGAACGGGTAAACGCATCTACATTCGGAGGATCATGCTCTGGCTTGATCATACGTTGCCAGGGTCGCTGAGCCCGTGGGTGTGTGGTAATCAGCTGGTAGTCATGGTAAATCTCAACGGTATCAGAAGTTAAATATACCAGCATAGTTGTGCCGATATATGTATATGGAACTGAATACCAGGCGCGGTCGACCTGTATTCGCCAGCTTTCCTGTACCTTCGCCCGGGTCCAGGAGACGCACTTCCAACGGGCGGCAGGCAGCGGTCTGAG
>NZ_BAAHXT010000065.1:0-249 GCF_054657935.1 Spirochaeta dissipatitropha
CCCTCCCTTCATCCGCTTTCCGGCTGATTCATGAGCACATTTGACCAATCGAGCGTAGGAGATGAAGTTCCCTACTCCCGGGAATCGCGATATATCCTGTATTTCATACAGGATCACCAGTGCCAATATCGGCCCGACCCCGGGAATGGTCTGGAGCATATGGTAGGCAACCGGGTCATGATCATTGGCCTGTTTTTGAATCTGTGATTCAATATCAAGAATTGTTCGATGATATGCATCAAGCAGCTT
>NZ_BAAHXT010000066.1:0-223 GCF_054657935.1 Spirochaeta dissipatitropha
AAAAAAGTGCCAACTCCTTGTTTTTTAGCACCTATATATTATTAGGGTGCTGAAGAAGGCACGAATAGCAAACCAAGGAGTTCACAATGACAGATATTAATACTTGCCCTAAATGCGGTTCATCTCATGTGCAAAAACGTAATATTGGAATTAAGGTCGGAGCTACTACAGGAATGATTGCTGGTGGCGCAGGCGCTCTTGCCGGTGGCATTGCAGGTGCAAA
>NZ_BAAHXT010000067.1:0-215 GCF_054657935.1 Spirochaeta dissipatitropha
GTCAGCTGCGTGTACTGTTCACTTTCCTCCTGCTTTTTCTCTTCGAACAGCTCCAGTAGTTGGCTGTCGGAAAGCTTCAAGCTCTCTTCATAGCTGATTCCGGCACGACGAAATCGCACCAAATATTCGTTTACTGTTGTTTTTGAAATTCCGGTCAGTCGCGCAACGTCCCGAATTCCCAGCTTGCTCTCGTAGGTGAGTGCAAGTAATTTCCG
>NZ_BAAHXT010000068.1:0-212 GCF_054657935.1 Spirochaeta dissipatitropha
AAAAGCGTATACAAGCGAATTATTGAGGTTGAGATTGCAACCACAGGTAAAAGGAGGTTACTATAGGTAAACAGAGATAATTTCAGACAAAGGTTCCACATGGGTATAGAGGATTTTATTGCTCGAAATGAGCCACAGAAAAAGCGATCGAAGCTGATGCCGTTCATTGAGAACATTCGGCGTCTGGATGAGCTTGGATTCAGCCAGAGTCA
>NZ_BAAHXT010000069.1:0-201 GCF_054657935.1 Spirochaeta dissipatitropha
GATGCAGGAACCGGCGGGAATGTGTTGTTTACCGGAGCGGTTGGTGATACGACCCGGTTGGGAGCGGTGACGGTAACGAATGCCAATGATGTAACCCAGAGTGCAGGCTTGACTGCAGCGAGCTTTACCCAGGTGGCCGGATCAGGCACGACCTTGTTTAGCGGAGCGGTTGATACCGACGGTGCAGCCGGGGTGAGCCTG
>NZ_BAAHXT010000070.1:0-200 GCF_054657935.1 Spirochaeta dissipatitropha
ATCAGACAATAAATAATAGTATTACCACGACGAATGATGGAACGGTTAGTTTTACCAACGCCGGGTTGCTGACAATAAACGGGGACATAGTTTCTGATGGTGAAGTCACTCAAAACGGTGCTGGATTGGTGACGATAACTGCGCCCCGGACGATTAGCACGACTGGGGATGCGGTGGATTTCCTGCGAGCGGTTACCTTG